>JBCBHL010000177.1:0-14486 GCA_038525605.1 Bacteroidota bacterium | reverse complement strand
GGACTCAAACGGTCCATGGGGTAGTTTATTGGAATATCTAAAAGGTCTCGAGCCTTTCGAAGATAAAAGACATCCATCACTATATGAATCGACACTGTTTTTTAAAATCTTAAAAAGAAATGTTTTTGATGAAAATGAAAACTTAGTAGAAAATTACATCCTTGTGTACTACGACAAAAGGGAAGATAAGAATACAACATTGGACCAGGTAGGAGAAACGATTTCCTTATCATCTAAAGATGGAAATAAAACAATACAAGTAAAGCTCAAATCTCATCTCATGAACCCGAGGTACCATAGAATACCATGGCATATTACTCCTCCGGAAGTCAAACATTTAAATATTGAAGTAATATCGAATCAAAATATCAAATTTACCATCCAATCGGCTCGTAAATCAACAGATTACAAGCATCTTTGGGAGTATAAAAGGTGGTTAAGTGTCTATCTGTATAAAGTTTACATTGGCTTTCCTACTAGGAACGGACCTGATATATTCTTTGAACAAGAATTGTTTTCAACTGTTCCGCAGAGGAGTAGCGCTAATTTTTTGCAGGATGACACACTGGAGCTAACTATTAATGCTAGTTCAAATTTAGCATTGATAGCTATTTTGGATGAAGAAAATATCTCGACACGTGGTTTATCCATTTGGTTTGAAGGAATTAGCGGTCTTGTTAACATTCCGGAGGAAATTTCTATTAACTAAATATTCATTTATTAGAATGAATCATTGAAGAAGTTATGCTATTGAGGGTACCCCTGAAATAATTTTGATTCCTTTGTTTTACCCATGCTAATTTGGGAGAGGAACAGGGATTGATACAAGTAACAATACTCTTTGATTTTCAAAGGGTTTTTTCTTGTAGCGGGAACAGGACTCGAATGGCACCGGCCACCCGACTGTGTCCGCCAGCTGGCGGATATCGCCCGACGAGCTGAATTTTGGCCATAAAAAAAGCCCCAATTTTCATTGAGGCTTTACCTTGTAGCGGGAACAGGACTCGAACCTGTGACCTTCGGGTTATGAGCCCGACGAGCTACCAACTGCTCCATCCCGCGATGTTTGACTCGCTACTCATTCGTAACGGGATTGCAAATGTAAAAGGAATTTTTAAAAATACAATGTTAGTCAACTAAAAAAGTAAATAAATTTTCAAACCTCATTTTGCTAATCCAATTCCAGCAATTGCAACTCGAAAATATTTTTCAAATCAAAGGGTAACCTTTTTACACTTTTGGTATACACACATGTCTATCTAGCTGTGGAGTTGATGTATGTATCGTCAATTAGAACAATACTGATGCTCTACAAATCCTTACATGTGATCGTTGCAGAACTCAATGCTCATTTGAAAACCAGATTTCAATTGAGTGAGAATAAAGCCATTTTAGGCACTATTCTCAATGAAGAGGGAACTGTGCCGGAAGAGAATAAAAATAAGATTGTGTGTACCCTGGTCAATCTTGAACAGGATACCAATATTCCTTTTAATCCTATTTACAGAAGGCAGGGAGACAAACTACTGCAGGAACAAGTACCTCTCAATTTTAACCTTGATGTATTGTTTACCGCTTTATTCGGTAATTACGATGAAGCGCTGAAATTTCTATCAGCGACTATCTACTTCTTTCAGGGAAAAAGCCTTTTCGATCATGAAAATTCAAAAGGGCTGCCACCACAGGTGCCCCAGCTCAGTATGGAGGTTATTAAACTCTCCTATCATGAGGCGCATAGTCTGTGGACTGCCATAGGTGCCAAATATATGCCCTCAGTTTTATTTAAGATAAGAATGCTCTCTTATCAGGAAGGAATCGCTCAGGAAGTTCCGGTGATAACAGAGCCAGAAGATAATGTACGACCAAATTATTGATAATGTGAAACTTTATAAGATGAAAAAAATATGATAACAAACCTCGCAACACCAGGGGTATATATTGATGAAATCAACGCTTTTCCTAACTCCGTAGTAGAGGTAGCAACAGCAGTTCCCGCTTTTATCGGTTATACCCCTCAGGCTACATATGAAGGACAGTCCTATATTATGAAGCCCACCAAAGTTACGTCTATGCAGGAGTTTAATGCTATTTTCGCCTTTCCAACTCCCTCTACACCGGGAGCAGCGGCACCTAAGCAATACAGCCCTTCATATTACATCGTAAAGCAAAAAGCAGCTCCTGAAAAAGGAGACTATTATACGGTCAATGGTGACATTTATACCATAGAACCTGATCCCAATACCATCTATTATTTATATAATAGTGTGCAATTATACTTTGCCAACGGGGGAGGAGAAGCTTACATCGTTTCTCTCGGTTCATATGGTGCAGGGTCAGGTGCCGGGAAAGACCCGGGAGCGCTGATTCAGAATGCTAACCTGAGTGTCAAAGACATGCAAACTGGTCTGCAGGCATTGAAGAAATTCCCTGATGTAACCATGTACATTGTGCCGGAGGCAACCTTGCTGACTTCAGGCGATAACCTGACAATTATGCAGGATATGTTGGCACAGGCCGGCGCTATGCAAACTGCTATGACCATCTTTGATATCATCGGCGGTCAAGATCCCGATCCAATCTCATGGCCGGATGATATTACTAATTTCAGGAATAGCACTGGTAACAACGACCTGAAATATGGTTCCGCCTACTATCCATTCCTCAATACAACAATCGTTACCTCCGATTTGGTAGACTATACCAACATCAATGGTGGAGATACGACCGTATTGAATGATATTTTAAATCCTCCAACAGCGCCAAACAGTTCCGCGGCATCTATACTTTCCTCTATCCAGAGTGGAAGTAGTGACCTGACCGTCAGCCAGAACAATCAGGCACTGATTATCGCAAGCCCTACCTATAAATTCATCATGGGGATCATTCAGGCAAAAATGAACATCATGCCTCCCAGTGGTATTATGGCAGGTGTTTGGAGTCTGACAGATTCTACCGAAGGTGTTTGGTATGCTCCGGCAAACAAAACGCCAATGGGTGTGACTTCTACGACCTTGCAAATTGATGATACGGAGCAGGAAGGACTCAATGTAGACGCAGTTTCTGGTAAATCTGTCAATGCTATCAGGTTCTTCAACGGGCAGGGAGTCCTTGTTTGGGGCGCCAGAACGCTGGATGGCAATAGCCAGGATTGGAGATACATCAACGTAAGGAGAACAGTTACAATGATTGAGCAATCTGCGAAGCTTGCGCTGAGAGCATATGTTTTTGCACCAAATACAAGCAATACGTGGGCAACTATCAAAAGTATGCTTGAAAACTTCCTGACCAATACCTGGAAACAAGGTGCTTTGGCCGGAGCAAAAGCTTCTGATGCCTTTAGCGTAGAAATAGGGCTTGGAACCACGATGACTTCACAGGATATTCTTGACGGTTATTTAAGAGTAGCAATCAAAATTGCCGTTAGCCATCCTGCAGAATTTATTGTGCTGCAAGTACAACAAGAACAACAAAAATCCTAACTAAAAGGATTGATTAACAGGTGATTAGATGCAATAGTCACCTTGCAATTTTTTTAATAAAACAGATAATTCTAAAAAGATATAATTATGGCAAATGATGGATCCGCACAAGGAGCACCCTGGCCTTTACCAAAGTTTAGATTCTCGGTAGACTGGGGAGACGTTCAGTCCGATATTTCATTTCAGGAAGTATCAGGTCTGGAAGCTGAAACGCAGATCATTGAATACAGGGATTCAAATAGTCCTCAATATTCGGTGGTTAAACAACCGGGAATTGCAAAATATGGAAATGTTACTATGAAAAGAGGGATTTTCACCAATGATAACCTCTTCTGGAAATGGTATGATCAGATTACAATGAATACCATTAAAAGACAAACAGTAGTTGTCAAATTGCTGGATGAAAAAGGCGGCGTACAGGTAAAATGGACTTTGAACAATGCCTGGCCTACCAAAATTTCCAGTACAGATTTAAAATCTGATGGCAATGAAGTGGCAATTGATTCAATTGAGATTGCTCACGAAGGTCTGAAAGCAGAAGTGAAAGCTTCATAGGATGGCTGATTTCGAATTACCGGTAGCATTTAGTTTTGAATTAACAATAAGCGGCATTAATGGGGATGCCGCTTTTAAAGAAGCTTCCGGTCTGGAAATGGAAATGACCACTGAAGAAGTCGCCTGTGGTGGTGAAAACCGATTTAAATACAAGTTGCCGGGTATGATGAAGTTCAATAACCTCGTTCTGAAAAGGGGCTTGATTTTAGAGAATTCTCAGTTATCGACGTGGTTTTATGATTTGTTCAAATCAGGATTGAATAGCCTGGTGAAACCAAAGAATATCGACGTTTCGCTGCTGGATTCTAAAGGCGATTCGCAGGCGAAATGGAGTTTTGTCAATGCCTATCCGGTAAAATGGAAAGGTGCCGATCTCGATTCTATGAAGAATGACCTTTTCATCGAAACTATTGAGTTCGCTTACAACTACTTTGAAAAAAAATGAAATGCCAATAGAGATTCGAGAACTGATTATTAAGACAAAAATTATCGACGAAGAATACCAAAGAGGTTTTCAGCACGATGAGCAGCTTGATGTCAGAAAAGAAAGATTGCTCGTGGAAAAGTGCGTGCAGGAAGTATTGAAGAAATTGAAACGAAAAATAGAGAGATAACACATGTCAGATTCCGGTGATTTATTGTATTTGACGATGGAGGGATTCAAGGACAAGAGCTTCAGCGAAAGTGTAGGCACTTATGAGGCGATGATCAATCCTGAGAAGTATACTGAGAAGTTTAGAGTTGAATACAACGACGAACAGACTCCGGGATCACCTAATGCTGTGATCAAATACAGACGTTCATTGCCGTCTGATCTGGATTTTGAGCTAATCTTTGACGGTACCGGAGTAGTCAACCAGAAAAGAACACAGCTAATGTCGGAATTGGGTAAGTTTAAGAGGATCGTTTACGATTATAACGGTGACATCCACAGTCCCAATTACCTGAAGCTAACCTGGGGAAAAGCATTGAAATATCAATGTAGGTTAACCTCGCTTTCTATCAATTACACCTTATTTAAACCTGACGGGACTCCCTTGCGTGCGAAAGCCAGCGTAGGCTTTAGAAATTACATCGCGCCCGAAAAGCTTGAGGCTGAAAAGGATAATCACTCACCGGATCTTACTCATGAGGTACTTATTAAGGCTGGGGATAATTTGCCTTTGCTTTCAAAAAGGATTTACGGTGATAGCAAGTACTACCTCAAAGTGGCTAAATACAATAAACTGATCAATTTCAGAGATTTAGTGCCCGGAAGCACGATCTTTTTTCCACCATTAACCTAATCAAATTACATGGCAAGTTCTCCAATAACTGCAAATTCAGACCTGGTCACATTTCAGGTAAATTCTAACGGAAGTGAAATAGACGGTACTTTTCAAGTACACTCCATTCATATTGAAAAAAGAGTGAACAAGGTGTCCTTCTGTGAAATAGAACTATTAGATGGGAATGTCTCAACGGAAGACTTTCCAGTTAGCGACAGCGATGCTTTCGTTCCTGGAACCGAAATTGAAGTGTTGGTTGGATATGAAAGCTCCAATAAAAGTGTTTTCAAGGGAATTGTAACACAACAAAGCATCAGAATATCTAAGGATTCCGGTTCACTTTTGGTAGTAACAGTCAAAGACAAGTCAATTAAGATGACTGTAGGCCGGAATAATGCCTATTTCACTAATACCAAAGACAGTGAGGTGATGAGTAAACTGATTGGAGATCACGGACTCTCTGCGGATGTCAGCTCTACCAGCTCAGAACTGAAAGAGATTATTCAGTACTATGCAACAGACTGGGATTTTGTGTTGTCGCGGGCAGATGTCAATGGCATGATTGTCATCACAGAAGCCGGGACTGTTTCAGTTAAAAACCCCGATGATGAGACCAGTGAAGTTCTAAAATTGTCTTATGGCGATGATATCCTGGAATTTGAAGGGGAATTAAATGCTGTCAATCAGCTGAAAAGTGTCAAATCTTCAACATGGGATTACAGCTCTCAGGAAATTACCAGTCAGGAAGCCACGACCAGCAATTATGATATCGGAAATATCACCAGCAGCACATTGTCCGAGGTTGTGGGACTTTCGGCTTATAATTTACAAACACCTGCCTTATTATCAGGCGGTGAGTTGACCAGTTGGTCCAAAGCATTGTCTATTAAATCGGAGTACTCAAAAGTTACGGGGGAAGTGAAGTTTCAGGGAAGTATGGAAGCATTGCCGGGTAAAATTCTGGAACTGGATGGCGTTGGAAAACGATTTACCGGAAAGGGTTTTATTTCAGGAGTTACGCATGACATCAGTGCCGGAAACTGGATCACGACTGCAAACCTGGGTTTATCAACCGAGTGGTTTACTGCGAAAGTACAGACTGAAGCACCACTGGCTTCCGGTCTGTTACCCGGGATTCAGGGATTGCAGATCGGTAAAGTGAAGCAGATCAATGAAGATCCGGATAATGAATTCAGAGTGTTGATTCAATTGCCAATGATCACTTCCGGTGACGATGGTGTCTGGGCCAGGCTGGCAGGATTCTATGCTTCCAAGGAATTTGGTGCCTATTTCTATCCTGAGTTGGAGGACGAAGTGATCGTCGGGTTTCTGAATGACGACCCGGGATCAGCGATTATTTTGGGTTCGGTGTACAGTAGTTCGCGTTCAGCACCGTTTACGCCCGACGAAGAAAACAATACAAAGGCTATCGTTACCAGAGAAAAAATGAAGATCACCTTCGATGAAGAAAAAAAGGTGATCACGATCATTACACCGGCAGAAAATCAGATCGTAATCAGCGATGAAGACGAAGGTATTACGCTGAAAGACCAAAATGACAATTCCATTAAAATGTCAGCGAGTGGCATTGATATCAAAAGCGCTACCAACATCAGTATCACAGCAGAAGAAAGTGTGACCATCAAAGGGAATACTGGTGTTACAGCAGAAGCTTCAGGTGGTGACGTTTCTGCAAAAGGCCTCAATGTCAATTGTACCGCAGATGTTGAATTTAAGGCTGAGGGAGTCAACTCTCAGATCAATGGTAGTGCGATGGTCAAAATCGAAGGTGCGATGGTCATGATTAATTAATGAAAGATACTAATAACACTAAAATAGAATAAATATGCCTCCAGCAGCTAGATTAACAGATTTTCACGAATGTCCAATGCAGACTCCTGCAGTTCCGGCGCCTATACCTCATGTAGGCGGTCCGATTGTAGGGCCCGGGGAACCAACCGTTCTGATTGGTGACCTACCTGCCGCAAGAGTGGGGGATATGCTTGTTTGTATTGGTCCTCCCGATTCAATAGTGAAAGGTTCAGCAACAGTGATGATCGGTGGGATGCCTGCTGCAAGAATGGGAGATGAAACGGCACATGGTGGTACAATAGTACTTGGATTGCCCACGGTAATGATCGGTGGATGAGTGATTGGGTTTTATTGATGAAGGACTATCAGAATAGTTCGGGAGCAATTGGTGATCAAAAATTAAAGTGAAATGAATCAAAAGTCTTTTCTGGGAACAGGGTGGAGGTTTCCGCCACAATTTTCTAAATCATTGGATTCCGTAATCATGACGAGTGAAGAGGAAAATATCCAACAAAATCTTGGTGTATTATTCGACACGAAGGTTGGAGAACGGATACTGAACTTTAACTACGGCACCAGGCTGAGTCAGATGGTTTTTGATAGAATAAGTGCTCAGCTGGAAGGAGATATAGAAGAGACCATTTCTGACGCCATTCTATTTTATGAGCCGAGAATTAAGCTCGAAGAGGTGCTGATAGATGATTCAAAATATAGAGAGGGGCTTGTTACTGTAGCAGTCCATTACATAATTCGGCAAACCAATAACAGAGGCAACTATGTCTATCCATTTTATCTCAATGAAGGAACTAATCTTATTTAATTTTTGAAAAAGCGGATCAACATATTGCCCACGAATTTTTCAAACAGACAGAAAGACCTGGTTTTGCCGGCCTTGTCACCGGAGTCTGTTCAGATCGATGGCATGACTGTCCGTCAGAAGCTGGCTTTCTGTGGTCATCTGAGCGAAGTATTTACGTTTTACAACATAAAAGGTAATCCCGATGGCCAATGGACTGAGTTAATCAACTCCGATCTTTCCATATTTTCCGCACGAATCCTTGAAAAAGACAATTCTCAATACTTTTCTGATTTCTCATCTTTTGAAAATGCAGTAAAAAGTGCTGGTAATGAATGTCTTAAGAATTTATTTCTACAAAAATATTTCAACTCGATCTTTTCGGTTTTAACTGAAATCAACAATTGGTTTGTCAAATCCAGTCGGGATTTCTACAAAAACGACATTTACAATTTGCTTGCAGAATCCATTGAAGTTGAAGGAAGAGCGCTACTCGCCGATATCTATAAAATCTATTTTGGATACTGTGAGAATCATTCAAATTTTAAAAATCAGGGACTCAAAATCTTTTCAACATTGACAAAAGAATGGCATTTTGAACCGTTTCCTTATCTATTGGACGAGGAGTTACAGCAATATGTCAAAATATCCTCCTTTCTGAATAACAGCAAGGTTATAGGTGATCAGATCTTCACCTATTTAAATAATCTGTTGTCAGAAATCAATATCATATACGAAAATTCTCTAAAGCGGAATGACATAGCACCACACATCGGACTGTTGATTACTTTTCTGGATCTGTTTGAACACACCAATTCCAACTTAAATCAACTGACTGCTAAGCATTTAAATTTTTATTACCGGGATGTCTTAAAACTCTCAGCTAAAAAAGCGGTAGCTGACAAAGCCTTTTTGAGTCTTGTTTTAGCCAAAGACAAGCCCAGCGTTTCATTGCCTGTCAACACCTTGTTTAAAGCCGGAAATACTGCTGATGATCAGCCTGT
This sequence comes from Bacteroidota bacterium, assembly GCA_038525605.1. Taxonomy (GTDB): domain Bacteria; phylum Bacteroidota; class Bacteroidia; order Cytophagales; family Cyclobacteriaceae; genus JANSWY01. Next base: position 5,572 of record JBCBHL010000177.1, on the reverse strand, counting down.
TACTTTTGGTTCTTTACAGGCAATCGACGTAAATGGATCTATCATTAGTCAGTATTATGCCTGCTACTTCAATGCTGTGGACACTCTTTCGAAAAATGGTCCGGGAGCATTTAAAGAGCAGATCAAACAATTTAATACAGTTGGATTGCAGGAATGGTCTTTGATGAAAGGTTCCGAACAGCAGGCTCTAAAACCGGAAATGGGATTTGCGTTTAGTAGCACAGATTTATTTTTAGCAGAAGGAGAAAGGAATATTACACTCACCTTCACAATTGACAAAAGAAGTGCTCACCAGTTCAAAAAGAGCAACAAGCAAAAAGTAAGTGTTAAAAAAATAATCGAAGATTTTTCATTTCTGCTTACCGGACCGAAGGGCTGGATCACAGCAAAAGTAAATTCAGTATCGTTCACAGATCAGCAATTAGAGATAAGACTGGCCATAAACCCTTCCGAAGATGCAATTGTCAGTTACGTATCCAAAATTCATGGAAAAGGCTTTCAGACCGACTGGCCCTTGTTGAAAGTTGTTGGTGGGGATCATTATTACAACCTGCTCAGCGAATTGAATTTTAAAGAAGTGAAGATTCAGACCAAAGTCATTGGTGTCAAGGATCTCATTCTGGAAAATGATCAGGGTAAACTAAAGACCGGGAGTGTCTTTATGCCTTTTGGAAGTACGCCAATGCCGGGGAATAGCTGGTATGTGGGCAATTATGAAGTATTTGTGAAGAAACAAAAACAGGTAACGATTAACCTGCAATGGTCCGAATTACCACTTGATTTTACCCTTTATTATAAGAACTACTTCAAAACAGATCTCTTGTCGGCTATAGTTTTCGAATCACCCTTTAGGAATGAGAATTTCAAAGCAGAGGTTTCGGTTTTAGATGGCTCCTCATGGGATGTCGTCAGCGGATTCGACCATTGGAACTTATTTACCGCGTCAGATAGTTCTGATAAACTCGAAAACAGGATGAAGGTAGTGATTCCGGGAAGCAATATTCCATGGAATGCTGAACTTCAGCCGTTTAAGTCGGTTAAAACAGCTACCAATACCGGGTTCGTCAGATTTGATCTCAACAGTCCAATTGAAGGATTTGGTTCCGAATTGTATCCTAATGCTATTGCCAGGGTCACAATGGATAACGGATTGATATTGATTAAGAATAAAGACAAAACACCCGATGAGGTCAGTTTTGAGCAGATTCCAAACAAACCTTACATTCCTAAAATTGGCGATGTATCGCTGGACTATCAGTCGGAAAATACGTATTCAACAGATTTGTTGATGTGTGAGCAGGCGCAGTGGTATCATCTGAGCTTTGAAGGCGTGACAGATGTACAGATGAACGCACCGTCATTACCGATCGTGAGAAAGTATGTTTGCGACTCCTATGCCTATATGGCTTTTGATGATGCTGACGCTGATCAAACGATGAATCTGTTGTTTTCAGTAGTTGGTTCAGGGACTGAAACAATTAGCAATAATTACCAAAACATCACTTATGAATACCTGTCTACTGGTGGATGGAAATCACTCACGATCTCCAATGACACGACCGATGGTTTTCAAAATATAGGGTTGGTGACCTGGGTGATGCCCGACGGTTTTGATTTGAGCTCACCGTTAGGAGCAGGCTTATGCTGGATCAGGATAGGGAGTAATGATGCCAGTGATACGCTGGTAGATTTTATTGGTACAAATGGGCTGATAGCCGAAAGATCAGATGTGTCAGCTTTTAAGACCATTGATCCGATACCGGCAGGTACTATCCAAAAGCTCGAAAATCCGGTTGCTAATGTGAAGAGTGTACTGCAGCCCGCCAGCTCTTTTGGAGGAAAGTCCCACCAAACTGAGCCTGAATTTCTGTTGAGTACTGCACTGAGACTGAACGATAAAAACAGGATGATGTCAGTAGTAGATTTTAACAAAATGCTATTGTCCACAACTCCTGACTTGTATGAAGTAGCTACTGTTCCAATGGTTTATCATAAACCTGCTGAAGCAAATAGTATCAAAATATTGGTGGCTGCCAGACAGGAAGCAAGCGATGTGAACCCTTATCTTCCGGTTACCAGCCCAATGATGATGCGAAGTATTCTTAATTGTGTCAATGAATATTCGCCTGATAATATGTCTGTACAAGTGTCTAATTATGAATACAGGCCTGTTAAAGTCAACTGCAGTTTTGTGATGAAAGGACCAAATGATGCTGGCGCAGTTGCATTGGTCGATTTGTTAAATAATCAATTGAAAGACTATTTGAGTCCCTGGATAAAGGGAAATAAGCTGGCTGATAAAAAATCGGTAACCTCTGATGGTATTTACAGCTTTATCAAATCCCGAGAGTATGTGGAGGTAATCACTCAGTTTAGTTGTGAGTTACTGCTTGCGCCTTCCCAAGCCGATGAAGAAGTTAAAAAAACTGATGTGGTTTTTAAGATGGGTGAAAGGATTAACTCAGATACTAACGTCGCTGTAAGCCCTGAAAAAACCAAAGATGCCTTGTTAAAAGCGCTCAGACCCTGGGAAATGCTGGTTTCCGCAGATAAACACAATCTCGCAGTGGATACGAACAAAGGTTTAATAACCTCTCAGAAAGAAACGAAAATTGGTAAACTCATGATCTCGAACTGATGGCTATAAAGACTAGGGCAGAACTGAAGAAGTATTTTAAGAATGGCAATGTCATCAAGGAGCAGTATTTTACTAATCTCATAGATTCGACATTGAACCAGGCAGAAGATAATCTTGAAAATAGTAATGCCAACGGTCTGATGCTTAAACCTTCAAAAACTGGTAATAGGTTCGTTTCATTTTTCAATAAAGTGTGTAATTCTTCAAAGGCGATACCCATCTTTTTTGTCGAGATGATATCAGGAGGTAAAGGGAAGAATATTATCTCTTTTAGTGCATCACCGGATGGATATCCAGATGTGGTCAGACGTATTTTTAGTATAGCGACAATATTTGACAAAGCAAATAAAAGGTTTACGAGTAGGTTAGGGGTCAATACCTCAAACCCGGAATACACACTGGAAGTCAATGGTACGATTGGAGTTCGAAGCATTAGCGGGAATTTTAAAGATGCTGCTGTAAAACCTGCTTCTGTTATTGCAGACGGTCACTGGCATACAATTGTAAAAGGTCAAACAGGGTTTAAATGCTTCGAAATATCCGCTTCCGTTGCACATGGCAATACCAAGATAGCCTTGCATGGGAAAACATTGTTTGCAGATGGTGAACATGATGATCACTTATTGTCGGTACCAAGTGACAGGTTAATATTTTCCAGGAATCATCTCGATATCAGATGGTTTAAAAATGGAGGAGGATATGATCTGAAAATCCGAACCAGAAACAGGCTAGGTAACAAACCGATAATTAACTACAAACTCACAAAAATTTTGATCTGATGGAAGCTTCAAATTATACCATAAAGCGAGATCAGGTCGACTCTGATGCAGTTAACTACGAGAAGTTGCTGGAAGAAGGCATGTTGCTGGCCGGAAAGTACTCCGGCGAGATCTGGACTAATTTCAATCATTCAGATCCGGGGATAACCATATTGCAAAACCTTTGCTACGCTTTGACGGAATTGGGTTATAAAACAGAACTGCCAATTGCAGACCTGCTAACTAATGAGCACGGAAATATCAATTATAAGAATCATTTCTTCAAACCAGAGAAAGCACTGACCACCAGCCCGGTCTTATTGAAAGACTACAAAAAGCTGATATTGAATCAATTTCCATTTATCAAGCAAATGTACTTTCAATCTTACCAAATGAAGGGTACGGGCTATTGGCTGCAGCCAATGATAGAAATTAATTCATTGGCTCATCAGGTAGAGCATGTACCGGAATTGATTGATCAGGTGAATTTGTTTTTAACCAGATATACAAATATGGGGGTTATATTTTCATCAGCAATTTCCCTTCAGCCAATGGAAGTGGTCTTTTCCGGTAAAGTTTACATAGATGATCAGGCTGAAGTAGAACTGACCATTGCCAGGTTGATATATGCGGTGAACAATGCTTATTCTGCTTTCCCTGTGTTCCAATCTTACACGGATTTGATTGAAAATGGGACTGATCCATCTGTGCTTTTTCAAGGGCCATACCTTTCGGGTGGATTCATTGCTGACTCATCCCTTTCAGAGAAGCTGGAAATCATCAGAATCGAAGATGTTGCCGATACAATTCTTGGAGTGGATGGAGTCGCTTTTGTCGAATCGATGGAGTTTGATGGTCATAAGGATGTCACTAAGCTGGAAGTTGGCAGAAGAAATGTGCCAATTATGAACTTAAATCGATTATGGATTGAGCTCACCAAACTCAGGTTTTACAAATATGGTAAGTTAGTTACTGAGTTCGAATACGATAAGATAAAGCAATATTTCAACCAATTACTTTCATATCCGAAGAAACAGGATATGTCAAAATTACTGCCAAAGGGAAACTATTCAAATATTTCAGATTATTACTCATTTCAGAATCAGTTTCCCGGTACCTATCATTTGACGAATATTAGCAGCAATCAACCCTCCAGGAATGCTCAGACCTTACAATTGAAAGCTTATTTGATGTTTTTCGATCAGCTGATGGCGGATTATCTGGCGCAACTCAGCCACTTACCTGATTTATTCTCATTTCAGAGTGGGAGAAACAACAGCGAGGTATCTTCCAAAACCTATTATGAGCAGCCGGTCTACAATGTTCCCGGGGCAAAATATCTGTTGAAAGAGGCAGAGGTCTTTGTAACTTCAGTCAGTTCCTCCGGAGACGCTGATAAAAACTGGAAGTTGTATCAAAAAGATCATCAGAACCCGTATTACAAAACCCTTACCAATACCAAAATATCCAATCAGGAAAATCAGGATAGAAAATCAGGAGTTTTAAAGCATTTACTGGCAAGAGTAGGTCAAAACTATCCCAATGAGTCACTTTTTTATACGAACCCAGCGTACGGTACCAGAGAAAGTGACATCATCGATCATGCAAGTCGGGCACTGCTGAATTTCGAGCAGTACAGTGCCAACAAAATCAGAGGCTATTATAAAATCATTGAATCAATCAAGTTTGTTGGAGGTTTTGAAAGAAATGTTGATCAAAAATTAGGTCTGACGAGTCACTTTAGTGGTGTAAAAGAGAAGTTATCACATGGCATGGAGCAACGTGATCCGTCAGTTGTCATTAAGGTTGGAGGACACGTGGTATTGGGAGATGATGCTGAGATCAAAGGGCTACTGGACAAACGTGGGCCGAACGATAAAACGGTCGAAGTTTTCAGTGATTCTAAAAAGGAACTTGAATTCCCATTGGCAAAAAATCAAAAGGAGGATCCTGCCTCAGTAAAGCAATATGTGAAGGACATTTGCACGCAGCTAAATGAATTGGTGACCAGTTACGAGGGCTTTGTTTTAGTAGATCATGCAAGACTTTTAAAGGTATTGGAAATCTCGCTAAGCGTCGATCAACTGGTGGGGGTGCCTTATCGATTCGAGATATTCTCTCAGATTATTCTTGGACTGATGTCGGGTGATACTGTCAAGGCAAAAAAGGTTGGAGA
>JBCBHL010000176.1:11436-14659 GCA_038525605.1 Bacteroidota bacterium | reverse complement strand
CCAGTGGATCATAGGTAATAGCACCTGAGATAAAATGTAAACCCAGGTTCAGTCCCACACTAAACTTTAACAAGTCCTGAATTTCCTCGTCCGGTTCGGTTTTGCTAAAGGAATCATCCAGATTCATCAACACAATTTCAGGAACCTTTAGTCCGATGGCTCTGGCGAGTTCGCCACCGATTAATTCAGCGATCAAAGCTTTTTTGCCTTGTCCGGCTCCTCTGAATTTTAGTACATACATAAAATCATCATCAGCTTTTACAATTGCTGGTAGTGACCCCCCTTCGCGCAGTGGCTGCATATATTGCACCACATTGACCGTTCTGATTTCCAATGAACTCATCCAGTGAATTTACAACAATCCACTTACAAGAAACAAAAGATTGACCTGCTAATAGCGTTAAAAAGCAGACTTCCAGTTTTACCAGTATTGTAGCATGGTTTTTGGTAGAAAGTATGTAATTTCAATAATAATTCTATATCAGGTTATGAAAACACTACTAGCGCTATTAATATCCTTCTTCTTATTTGGTTACGTCTACAGTCAGGAATCAGATTTTTCCGCAGGTTATGTGGTGACAACAGCAGGAGATACATTGAAAGGAAAAGTGAGAGACAGAAAATACGGTTTCCAGGATGAGCTTATTAACAAACTGACTGTGAAAATGGAGAACGGAAAAGTGAAACGTGTGAAAAAGAAAAATGTGGTTACCTACAGTTGGGGAGGAGAGGAGTTTGAACGAATGAAGGTATCTACTGAAATTCCGTTTGTAAAAATTGATGTTTCATCGGATGAATTTATGGTGAGAATTGTAGATGGTTCAGTAGAATTATACAAACATTATTACAATGACTTTGACTGTGGAACAATAGAATATCTTTATTTTATAAAAGACAGAGTTACAGATGATTTTAAGAGATTGCCTGTTATTGGTTACAAATCGATTATTAGAAAGTACTTTTTAGGTAAAGATCGAATCACCGCAAAACTGGATAACAGCGGGTACAGATATGGGGATATCCCGGATCTGATCCGTGAAGGAAATAGTGAAAGAAGATAGAGAGGAACTACAAGAAAAGTTAATAAAAGGAGAATTTAACGTTTTCATCTATTGAAGTAGGTATCTTTCTGTACCAATCGGATCGCAAATGTTGACTGAATGTAAGTTTGATATACCAATTGATAAACTAGAATAGCTTATTTTCCTGCTTTGGGTTTGTCAGGACTGTGTTCTTATCTCACCCTTGTTATTCGCCTGCAAAATTTCGTTAGTCTCAACATTCAGGCAGGTGAGCCATTGCCCTCCGTATGCATACGTATCGATGCAGATGGTATGACCAAAGTCTGCGACCTTTCCATTCTTTCTTGAGGTATGACCACAGATTACTCTTTTGTCTGCAGCATACATTGCCGGCGTTTCAAATTTTTTCCAGAAAAGATAATGATCGCTTTGCTGACTAAGCGGTTTACCGGGCTCAAGCCCACCATGAACAAACAGGTGATGCCCGATTTCAAAATAACGTCTGCAATTTTCCATAAACTCCCAATGTGCTGCCGGGATGCGACTTTGCCATTCACTATCGTCTTTGATCCCGTATGAGAGCAATGTTTCGTGACCCCCAAACCCCAGCCAGGAAATAAGCGTTTGGCGTGACTTTCGCGATTCCAGCATCATAATTTCATGGTTTCCTTTCAGAAAAATGAAGTGAAACCTTCGGCCGTTTTCGATCAACCAGTCGATGACACCTTTGCTATCAGAACCTCTGTCCACATAATCACCTAAAAAAACAAACTGATCATTATCACTGAACCGGAGGTTTTTGAATAAGGTTTCAAGCGCTGTAAGACATCCATGAATGTCACCAATTGCATATACTGCCACGATATGGATTATAGTTTGATTAAATGCTTACCGTTATTCACGAATAGCTGATGATAAGGTTGAGTAATTTTGGGAATCTATCTATCTGGAAGTGTTTTGAGGTAATTAACTGATTAATCAGTGTTTCACTCCCTTGTAAAACCCAGACATGACAATGATGTGTGGTAGTGTAATGAGTGAAACCAATACAAAAAATAAGGTAGTTACTGGCCAGCTTAATTCCATATAGATAAAAAGCACTGTCAGCAACATCAACCCGATCCAGCTGATAACGGTAAAGGGCGCTGCTTCTTTCATCCATTGTGAAAAGTTGAAATCAGTTTTTATTTTTTTGAGAGATTCCAGTTGGTGTGAAGTGGAATCAAAAGAATGCCAAAAGGCAAAGAATATTGCAAAACCAAATAGGAGCGAGGTGAAGTATGATATGAGCATCAGCAAACTCAATTCAAGTACCTCTTTTATCAACAGCTTATGAGAATTCAACAGTAATATGATCAGCAAAGGCGCCATCAGTGCTCCAAGAATATACCAGGCATTGATCTGAAAAAAGGTAAAGGCTGCTTCGCTTACAAGATATGGAACAATCAAATGCGCTGCCTGCTCCAAATGGAAGATAAATAAGATAATCAATACAGCAGCTCCCCAAAGAAGATATGCGATATTATGAAATTTCAGCTTTTTCTGATAAGAGATTAGCTGTGCTTCGCCAAAGTGAAAGGCTGATATGCCCAGAAAAAGAATGAATGCAATTTCTTTCTGAAGATACCAGAGCAGTCCGTACAGGAGCATTACCGTTAAATACACAGCAATAAACTTCCACATGGGTAATTTTTGGAGCTTGTCGATATTTGTGTATCTCGACAATAGATGATCAGTAGAGCCATGTGGTATGCCCATGATTAGAATTAATCCAAAAGCGAATAGTAACTCGAGGTTTGAGTCTGCCGTGAGAATGTATAGGAAGACAGAAGCGATTCCTATCAATATCTTTTTAAGCAAAGACACGTTGGGATCGTTTGAATAAGGTAGATAAAAAGGGTTTCCAGGGAAGTTGCCCCATAATGATCATTTCTTCCAGCACAACGGTTTCCTCATCCAGAAATTTAAGCACCCGACTCATCGGTTGATTTTTGAATAAGAATTTCATAATCGTTTTTACCAGCGTAGGCTGCTCCAGCATGATTTGCAACAGAAGAGTATCGTAAAATCTGAACCTGCTATTGTCTGTCTTATCAACTGGCATACCCGATAGGCATTTCAATATATTAACAGCATGCTTTTGGACATTAACGAAGGTATATCCGGTGGTGATACAAAGCCCACCACCGGATATACCTTCG
>JBCBHL010000176.1:0-11426 GCA_038525605.1 Bacteroidota bacterium | reverse complement strand
CAATCCTGAAAACTCTTTTATGAGGCCTGCTATCAAACTCAAAATTGGTCATTGGTATACTGCCATCTTCTTTTTCTATGACGGTGAAATCTGCTATTCCGAGCTGTGTATTGATATATTGATTCAATTCGTTCTCGTAGATCTGTTTATCATACGAAAATTGTGCGCTGAACTGTGTATATTCCACAAGAGCCTCCGATTCGGAGTAAGGCAATAAATACACAAAACTGGGCGCACTTTCCTGTGATACCCTAAAATCCATGAGAATAGGATTCTCACTATCAAAAGCAGCGTAAGGAGTCTTTATGGTCCAACCGACAAAGTTCTGAGCAAGCATCAATGTATCTGATGGAATATCAACCGGATGTGTAATACTGTCAATGACGTATCCAGCTGTGTAAGTGTCTTTTGTGGTAGTTACCCTTACCAAATCCTTTTCAGGTATAATAGAGCTTACACCCTCCTGCAAAAACGTAATCCTGCTGTCGTTATTGATTTGGTCGAAAACTTCCGTGTAGAACTCGTGAGAATGGATCGTATAATAGATATACGGATCGATAGTTTCGAAATGTACATAATCATCCGTTGCAAAACCTAGTCTTTTCCATGATCTTGACTTTGCACATTCATAGATTGGATCATAATCTAACCAAAAACTCCAGGTTCTGTCATTGATGTTTTTTATTTTTTGATCAATGATAAGCACTGAAGAGAATTCCTGATTGGATGCCAGTAAATGGTGGATAAAACTTAATCCGCCAAGTCCTGCTCCTGCGATGATATAGTCATGCTTCATAATGCAGATAGGATAAATGGTCATTTCCCGCTGATTAAGAGAAATGACCATTCTTGATTGGAAGTCTTTACGCTGCTGCTTCTTTTCTGCTTTTAGAAGCAATTGCTAAGCCATAGATGACTAAACCAAAACCGATTTTGTTGATGGCGTCACCGATGTTGTAAATAATATCAAGTGATTCAAGAGGAAGAACCCCACTTAATAAGCCGTCCGTTTCAATAGCCATATATCCAATTGGATAAATTGCCCAACCTGCTAATACGAACCAACCCAGAGACTTGAAGGCTTTCTGTAAAATTGGATCATTTGATCCGTCAGCTAATTTTTTCGCGCTACCCAGCCAAATCTCATAAACGATACCAACGTAACCAAGCGTAGAGATTGCTCCCCAAATGGCACTACTATCTCTGAATACTGTTTCACCAAGATAACCCGCGACAAGCATCCAAACCGAATAGAAGATCATTTTCCACATCAATCCTATTTTGGCACCAAATGCTTTTAGGATTAAGTAAAATTCTACACACATCAACGGCACTGTAAGTGTCCAGTCAATGTACCTTAAAGCTGTTGGACTGTAGCTGTTTTCAATCCAAAATTCACGCATGTAGTAGTAGTGAACGGCAGCAATAAATGTGATAAGTCCGGAGACCAACATAGAGGTTTTCCACTTGCCTTCTACGTTTCCTCTTTCGATAAAGAAGAAGACAGTTGCAGCTGCCATTGCCATTGACCCAACAAAAAAGGTAAAACCTACGTAATCATTAGATGACAGAGAGGCTGCCAACACTGAAGTTATTGTATTCATATTATCAATAATTTTGTTTTCTTAAAATGGCAAACACCCTGTCTTTTCTTTTGTTTAACAATCTGCCTTCAAGTTTAAACAAAATGCTATTTTTCATATAATAGTCATATGTTTTATTAGAATAAATCAATTCCGTACGATTTCATTAGATAATTATATTCTTTAATATGATTGCTTTGTAATAGGATGGCTGTTAAAAAATGTTAATTCCAAAATAATATTCTGTCGATTTTTTCAAACAATTGGTGGGATTACTCAGTTTTAACTGTTTATCCACAAAGTAAAATGATCAGAAAATAGCATTATTCTAATAATTTTCGACATTCCTGGAAATCACTAAAAGTTAGATTTGAATAGTTTTTTTCTTAAAAAAACGATCTTTTTTACGCTATGAAAAAAAATATTTTTATTTTTTAAAAAAATATTTTGAAGCTTTTCTGTTTGTTATGCTAGTGTATCTCTTCCAATAAAAAGCCAATATAAAGAACATAACAAATCAATAAGAGAAGCAAGACCGAATGTAAGCTGAGTAATACTTTAATTTGCAGGTTTTTCAACGGTTTTGTCAAACCGACAACAAGAAAATATAAAAAGGAACAAACAGTAAAAATGATGATATATAAGTTCGGGGAAGTTATTACCAAGTAGGTGTCATGTACATTAAAATCTATTGGCTTTTCGAATGAAAAGCCTGTCACAGCCCAGCTGATCAAAAACGAAATCGATAATAATAATAAGTATATGCGCAGCACTGAAGAAATTGGCTTTTTCATGATAACTGCAAGTTAATCAAAGAATTCTGCCAGTTTTCATGATTGGAAAATGGTTTTTTTTACGACTTTTGGCATCTCTGAAATATCTATCAATTATAATATCCGTTGTTGGGGTATTGCTTGCGATAACCTGCTCTTCCGTTATCATAGCCTTCGTTATACATCAGGTTATTTTGTCCATCTCTGAATCCTTCTATATAGATTCTGTTTCGCGGATTTGCTGCTCTACGATTATGATAGCCACCATTTTCGTCCGTGACGTATACGCTCCTTTCCTGCCGCGAATATAACCAGACCTGTAGCTGGAATGATTGGGTGATAGCCTTCTGTTGTATATCAGAAGACTTTCTCATCTTGATATACATTCCAAAAAGGTATAAAAGGTTACCTATCTTCCGCTATATTAGCGAAAAAACATTTGCTAATATGAGAATAATTGAATGGAAATTTCAGGCAACTTCCACACTGTAGATGTTTACTTTACGACTCTTTCCCTTCAAAAGTAAATCTCCCACGTGCTCGCTGGAATACTCTGTGATGTTGACAAGATTTTTTTGTAGCTCTTCTGAAATTAAAAGTGTCTTGCCGAGGTTGTTGCATTGATCCTGAATCCTAGCAGCAGTATTAATTGTATCGCCGTGGTATGCAATTTCTGTTTTGATCTGACCTACCTCAGCAATTGTTATTTTGCCAATATTTAAACCTGCCTTGAATTCCGGTATCAGTCCATATTTATCCATATAATAATCCGATCTTTTCTGCAGCCTGTTTCTAAACTCAAAGAACGCTTTCAGGCAATTTGAATCACTCAATCCAATTTCTCTTTTCCATGTAAGCACAGCTTCGTCTCCCACATATTGATATATTTCTGCATGGTATTTTTCTACCACTTCCAGATCAATGAAACAGTCCTGTATAAGGCTGCTATATTCTAAATGCCCGAGTTTTTCAGCAATGGCAGTAGAGGATTTCAAATCGAGAAACATGAAAATTCGTTCATCTTCTTTGGGGTTGTAAAATTCACCCTTTAGCATTTTCAGCAGATTTCCCGGACCCAGTTTTTTATCTACCTGTTTGAAAAGATCTATCAAAAAACCAACGATGAAACAGTAAATAGTAAGCAATATCATTTCCTTAGAAATGATAAAATCCTGGAAAAGCTTCCAGTTTAATTCCACACCAATAACTTTTGAAAAAATTCTTACACCGAAAACTGTGAAAATCAGGATGCAAACCAGGTAACTGGTGACTCCCAGCAGCATCATCTTGCCTAAAGAAATTCTTCTGAATAGCTTCGTTTCATAGATGAATTCTAGGCTTCCGAAAATGATGCCAGCGACAAAGCCCAGTGCTACCGTTGCTCGGAAATATTGAGAAAAATTGATGGGAGATGGGTATTCAGTGACCACTTCCTGTCCGAAGTTCCTCATTAAACTCCAGAAAGCAATTGCAAAAGTCCAGATTAAAAAATGCCTGAGAATATTTTTAAAATACTTCTTATTCAAGGTGAGTTAGTCTAAAATAGTAGTTATTAATTATAGACGCATTAACCCGAATAATGTTTTACATGCTAAATGAAATCATTAGTTGACACTTAAATTCATTTTGTCAATGAGCTCCTTGGTAGCATTAGGATTCACAACGACTAACTCAGGGTATTGTCCGTTTCTATTGGCTTTTTCTGTGTTTTTGAAAAATTCAGGGCTTAATAACTGACCACCAAAATAGTAGACAACGATGACGAGGGCAGTAGCTATCGCAGCGATATAGGAAACACTTAATAATTGTGTCAATATCACGGAAAATTTTCCTTCCTGTAAGGTGAGCAATGCTGAAGTCATTCCTGAGGATTCGTACACAAAAGACGAAATGATCAAAGTGATCATAAAGGTGTGTATACTTAATTTGAAGATGTTGTTATATTTTAATTGCCCCATACTTTAAATATACGGAAAATATTATCAAAAGATAATAAAAGGTGTTGAAAATAAAATAAAAACGACTATTTTGTCTGTTAACGGTTTAAATAATGTGATGAGCTGTCAGATAAGTAAAAAGCTACCTAAACTAAAAATACCCGGGTGTATTCATTCATTTAGATAGCTTTGTAAAATACTACTGTTTTATCACTCGCTTCTTAGGGAAGTGGCGGGGTTATTCCTTGCAGCTTTCCATGATTGTTTATCAGGTTGTGAGGTGGCATCTTAGTGTTGTTTTAAATTGTTGTCGCCTTTTAATTATTTTTAATGAAACCCGACTTTGAATCTGTTTATAATAGCTGTATCGGAACTGCTAGTTGTTTGTTTGAAAACAACAGAGAGAACAAGCAGCAATGCAATATTTACTAATGATGTATCGTGGCAGATAAATTTGTAGTTAATTCTATCAGAGAAATCAAATTAACTACACATCTGTGTCATACTTTTTCAATTTAATCCTTAAGAATAGGTTCTTCGTTTTATCATCTGTGCTTTTAGTCTAAGTAATTTGTTATCAGTTGCTACAATAAGTTTGGAGAACAAAACAAGTTGAAAAAAACTATGTCCCTCCAAATACTTTTTTTGTCCCAGAACTATTTGGATACGTCCCAATTCTGATTTGCGCATCATAATAGCTTCTATATTCGTGAAATCGATCAGAAAATATGATTATTCATGAAGATAGTTGCATTATTTTTATTTCATTCTTTACTTTATATCAACTCAGGTCTTAGAGCATCTGCTATCAATGACGCAGTGAGCATATCAGCTATCCAGATGGGTCCGACAGTTGTTTGCCAACCGGATACAATAGAAGTGAACAACAGATCAGCATGTCTGGGAATCGTATTTGCCGAAGATTTTGATAATGGATCTACAGGAGAACAGCTGACATTTTCACTGAATCCGGAAGGACCCTTTCCTCCTGGCACCTCAGATGTTTACCTGATTGCAACAGATATCAATGGTGTCAAAGATTCATGCCTAACGACCATTACAGTCATTGACCCGCCAGACCTGAGATTGAATAGCCCGACTATTTTTTTGAATGCCTCCGGGAATGCTTCTATCGATCCTTTAGAACTCGTTGACCTTAGCAATACAACAACTGAATGTGGTAATGCATTGGTTATTTCTGACCTCACTGTTTCCCAAACCAACTTTAATTGTAATGATGTTGGCTCAGGTACTGCACTCTCATTTGATGGTAGCTTTCTAATGAAGAGCAAGCCTGATAGCTTGAATCTCTCGAACAGAATTCTTACTTCTGACAGCCTTGAAATTTCTTTCTTATTTAGAACCGAGCAGCAAGAAAGAGCATTTTTGTTATCAAGAATGGCAAACCCCGGGGGGATTGCGGGGCCTGAGAGGTTTAATTATCTGGTTTGGATAGAAGATGGAAATCTTGCGTTTCTTACAATGCATAATCTTCTATCCAATCCCGATCTGATCAGTATAAATAGTGCTGTATTAGATAACGAACTTAGTGATTTCCACTTTAAAGTAAATGATGGTAAGTGGTATCAGGTAAGAATAACCATGAGAGTAGAATCTAATGTCACTAAAGCAGTGTTATTTGTGGAAGAATATGGGAGCAGTGATCCTTTCAGAAGGAATTCAGCAAGCAGTTCGGGAAGCCAGTTTGAGTTTTATATAGAGCCGGATCGTGATGGAGCTTCACCTTATTTGTTTTACCTGGGAGGGGTACATGAATTCAATAACGAACGGTTTATCGGTGATATCGATGATCTCAGAATAGTCAGTTATGGGAGGGAGGTACTCTACCATGATTTTGAACAAACTAATGAGTCGAAAGCGTCCGCGATTACTGATAAGTCCCTTTCCGATATACATTATGATGGTATACCGTCTGATTTCACATTGGTACCTGATGTATCCAGTAGTAAACAAGTGATGGTGACCATCACAGATCAGGATGGAATAACTGATTCGGCAATGACGTTTGTGACCGTACTTGATAGCATCTATACTACATTTTTAGCTGAAGGGCAACAATTGATCTTAGATGAAAATGGACAAGGATCTATATTGCTTGGTAGTATTGACACAACGTCTTTTGATGCCTGTGGTGTCCGATCGATCAGATTCGTTGATCTGGGGCAGTCAACTCTGACTATCAGGGATACGCTAATTAGTGCAGAATGTAGTGATTTGGGAGCGCAAACAGTCGGAGTGATAGCTACAGACGTGAACTCCAATCAGGATACTGCTAGCATTACTATAGAAGTATTAGAGAATACTTTTTTAAATACAATCAATCACATTGCTGTTTTGGAAGAAAATGATTCTGTATTTGTTGCTCCCAATGATTTCGTCTCCCGGGATCCTTTTACCAGTTGTGTTGGTACTGGAGGAGTTACTGACCTCACTATGATCAATCAGTCCGTCTATACCTGTGATGACCTCATCAATACAGGAGGTATGATCCGCTTTGACGGCATTGATGATCAGATATCGATAGAAGAGTCTTCTGACCTTGTATTAGATGGCAGCATTACCCTGGAAGCCTGGATAAGAACTACAAAAGATAGCGGTATTCAGCAAGTCATTACGAAACCTGCAGGTGGGGACCCGGCAAGTTACAGTTTAAACCTACAGAATGGATTACCTACTATAAGTATATATGCTTTGGGTTTTCCGGAGAGCCAGCCTGCTGGCATGGGTTCCACTGTGGTAAGTGATGGACTTTGGCATCACTTGGCAGGTGTTTTTGATCATGAACATGACAGCATATTTCTATATGTAGATGGCATTCTTCAGGTAGCTGCCCTAATACAGTCTCGATCGCGATTTGTAGGTAACGACGGATTATTCATCGGAAATTTCAGCGAATTCACTGACCAGCATTTTGAGGGTGACATTGATGAGATCAGAATCTGGAATGTTCCTCGTACAGCTGATGAAATCAGCAGGAATTTTACCGTGCCTCTTCAAGGCGATGAACCCGGTCTGATTGCGTATTACAATTTTGACGAGGTTCCGGGAACCAGTCAGGCTTTTGACGGGACTGATGGCGGCAATAATGGTAGGCTGACTAATATGGAATCCGTTTCTGCTCGGCAAAACCGTTATTTGGGATTTGAAAAAATTATTTTGAATGCAGAAAGCTCAGGAGCTAACACCTCCGATACAGTTTTTTTGATATTGCAGGATACCATCACAGGTAATTGTGTAGGTAAGCAGGAAGTGACAGGTAGAATTGGGATTGATTGTAATGAGAACCTGCAGGGATTTGCTTACTCTTTTGATGACCCTGATCGCGATGTAGAAGATCCCGTAAGAGAATTGCATTTTAACGACGTACCTGTCAACTTATTCAGAGAAGGAATCACTTTAGAAGCGTGGGTGAAAACCAGTGGACGGGCTTTCATGCCTGGTAATTTTGGGTTTGGTCAGAAGTTTCATTTATTGAGTATTGACCATATTACCTCTCAAGAGGTAGCCAGAGAATTGAGGTTAATGTTAGATCCAACTAGTGGTTTTACAGCGGAATACATTGGAGATTTCCTTCCTAATTTCAGCCTTCTAACGCAAGAGGAGCCTGTATTTGATGGCTTGGACAGATTACCCCTTCATTATGATGAACAATGGCATCATACAGCAGTGACACTAAACAGGAACCGCATGAGCTTTTATGTAGATGGTGTACTGATTAGGTCTTTTAACATCAACGTGCCAGCCGGCGGTATTTTTCCGTCAGGCATACCCATTAGGGTCATTTCCGGAAGAAAATCCATAGCCACTATACAAAATGTAGTGCCAAACTTATACTCCTCAGCTGAGGAGCTGTATACGGGTAATGACACGGATGCGCAGATAGATGAACTAAGGGTCTGGTCCAGTGCCAGAACGCCACAGGAAATTTTTGAAAATTATAATGTCTCACTCATTGGAGATGAACCAAACCTGGAGTTATATGTCAATTTTGAAGAGCCAGCTGGCGAGATCAGCGACTTGTCCAGAAATAATTTTACAGGATCTCTCATCAACCAGGGAATAAGCGATGGTATGCCAGTGCCTTTTGCAGATCCTTCAGACTGGGTGACCAGAAGTACTCCCGGTCTTCAAAATGCTACCGTGCAATTTGTTTTGGATCAGGATGGTAGCGTAACATTTGATAGTGACCTTTTTGCTTTTAATTGTCCTACAGAGCAAATTGTAGAGAGTTTAAGCACCAATTCCTTTGACTGTGATGATCTGAATGTTCGGGAAAACGCCATTGGGCTCAATGGTAGCAATGCCTTTGGTTTTGTGGAAGAAAATAGTGTAATGGATCTTCAACAGAGTTTTACTACTTCGGGATGGGTACGGGCTACCAACAGCACAGGTATTCAAAGGCTGTTTGTTAAAATCAGAGGGTCTGCACAGAACTACAGTCTCCTACTGCGAGATGGTGTGCCGGAAGCAGTGTATAATGGTGCTGAAGGAACAGTGGATGTATTTGCCAGAGGAACAGAACGCATCGATGATGGTCTTTGGCATTTTATCTCGGCCGTGCGGAGTGCAGAAACCAACACCTTCAGTTTGTACGTAGATGCGGAGCTGGTGACTAGGGTAGACGGTTCAGTTACACCGGACAATGGAGATCAAGGTTTTTTTATTGGGAATGCAGGACTATTTGGTCAGTACCTGAATGGAGAATTAGATGATATCAGCATCTGGGAAACAACCAGAAACGAGGAGGAGTTGTTAGCCGAAATGAGATCAGGGCCTGATACAAGTGATCCGGATTTGGTAGCGCATTATGGCTTTGAAGATGCTGAAGGATTAGCCAACGCGGTTTTAATTGATGAGTCAGACAATTCACTTTCAGGTACGCTCACAGACTATGTAGTTCCCAGTGTAACTGCGAGGAGAAGCATAGGTATTCAGGAATTATCAGTGAATACCAGAGATGCCAACAATAACCTCCTGGACTATCAGGTAACGGCCATTATTCAAGATACCATTCCACCGCTGGTGAATGTACAATTTGTAACGGTATTTTTAGGAGAAGATGGTACGGTAACACTTTCTTCTGATGATTTTGTACAAAGCGCCCAGGATAGCTGCGATTCGCTGAATTACTTTTTTTCACAGCCCGTCCTGACTTGTGAAGACCTGGGATCTAATCAGATAGACCTGGTAGCTGAAGATCAGGGGGGAAATCAGGTAAATGCGGTATTTACCGTGGTAGTGGCCGATACCATCACAGCTGTTTTGGAGATTGAAGACCAGATGTTGGCGTTAGGCGAATCAGATCAGGTGGTGGTTCCATTTGATGATTTAATTCCTGAAAGAGTAGATTGCCGAATAACGGATTACACACTAGAGCTGGTTTCAGGCACAGTTACCATCGACAATGACCTGGATTTGGTGATTTATTCTTGTACAGATGTTGGGGTAAATGAGATATTGGTCAGAGGAGCTGATTATCGTTTAACTGAAGTGACCACTACGTTTACCATCACAGTTTCTCCTGAATTGCATGTCACACCTCAAACGTTAGTAATTGATGAATTGGGAAATGCTTCCATTAACTCCACTGACTTTGAGCCATTTGGTAGAGTAGGTTGCAGTACTGAACCTGTGACGCTCCAAATTTTAAATGATTCCATATTTGACTGCAGTCACCTGAATATGATTAGTGGAGCGGTCTCTTTTTTGGAATCAGATGATGTTATTACTATTGAAGAAAATGACTCACTGGACCTATCAGAGAGTTTTACTTTAGAAGCCTGGTTCAGGACCACAGAAGGAAGTGGTTTTACCAGAATTCTCAGAAAACCTACCGCTAATGGCAGGCAAAATTACAGTTTGCTCTTGCAGGATGGCGTTCCATCCGTTTATTATGACCGGCAGCCGTCCGGGGTTGTTCGGGCAGATGGGTTAGGGCCTATCAATGATGGCTTATGGCATCACATTGCGGGGGTTCGTGATGGCACTCAGGATTCATTGAAATTGTACATTGATGGCGTCCAGGTATCTTCGGTCTATGTAGCGGGTTTATTGCCGCTGCAAGGCAATGAAGGATTATTCATTGGCAATGGAGGTGTTGGGCAGTCGCAACAACTCATTGGAGATATTGATGCATTAAGAATTTGGGAAAGAGTCCTATCCGCTTCAGAGATCCGTCAGAATCAGTTCAGGACGCTATCCGGAAATGAGCCGGGTTTAGTAGCTGCATATGATTTTGAAGAAGCCTTTTTGCCAAACCCTCAACTGGATCTCAATCAGTTACAAGCTGTCAGTGAACTGACTGGAAATCATGATGGCACATTTACTAATGCCAACTTTAATAACAGGAATGCTAATCGTGCCATTGGCAGGCAGGAGGTGGTATTACAAGGAGGTACTCCTACGTCAACTGTGATGCGGGACACCACTTTTGTATTGCTTCAAGACACCTCTTCTGTTGTGATTACTTACGTTTCAGACCTGGAATTTACGCTGGATCCTGCTGGTAATCTTACTTTGGAGGTGGAGGATTTAGTAGCAGATGTATCAGATAACTGCGAAATCACACAGGTATTGTTAAATCAAAATCAGTTTGACTGCTCCCATGTAGGTGGTATCAATGTAGGCTTAACTGCTATCGGACCACAAGGTCAGCTCCATAGAGAGGAAGTTTTGATTACCATTCAGGAAAATGACAATCCGGATTTGCTGGTTATACCGGATACGGTCAATTTAGTGCTGATTGATGGTCAGTCAAGAGCTGTTACTGAAGCAGATTTTGGGATATCTGGCGGTCCATGTGGCACTTTGGAGGTAGAAGATTTAACTTTTTCCTGTGCTGATATTGAAAACGAGTTATTTGAAATACGAGCAACATTTAATCCTCTAACTGGAGCTAATCAGGTTTTGGCGATCCCTGCCAGGGTTTCTAATGTGAGTACCACCATTGAAACTTTTAATCTGAACATTTCCCTGTATGAAAATACGCCTGATCAGTTAAGTTCCTCAGTTTTGTATGATAGTACAGTTTTTACCTGTTCAGAGCCATTAGATAATGATTTGTTACGAATAGAAAACCAGCTTCTGCTTAGTTGCGATGCTTTGAATTTTAC
>JBCBHL010000175.1:0-14746 GCA_038525605.1 Bacteroidota bacterium | reverse complement strand
TTCTCGTCATAATCGATTCCGATGAATACGAGAATGAAGCTTTTAGTATCTACCGACAAATGCTTTATAACGCCATCAGGGAAGGTAAAAAGAAAGGATGCAAAAAGATGCATTTTGGCTTTTCGGCCAGCTTCGAAAAAAAGAAGCTTGGTGCAAGGCTAGTGCCTACCACTGCGTACATACAGGCTAAAGACAATTTTTCTATTGAATCTCTGGGAATATTGCAAAATCAAAGAAGCTTATAGCAACCAATAAATGCTTAGTAACATGAACTATCGTTAAGACTTATGATTTTAAGCTTAATTGCTTACTGATGATGTTAAACAAGTCAACCTTACTAAATGGTTTTCTCATGTGGGCATCCATCCCCACTTCCAGACACTTATCGATGTGCTCTTTATACACATTGGCGCTTAGAGCGATAATAGGTTTATCATATCCCATTTTCCTCAAATATTCAGTTGCCAACCACCCATTCATCACTGGCATTTGTACATCCATCAGGATCAGGTCGAAATCGTAAGTTTTGGCCATGTCAACAGCTTCCTGTCCGTTTTCCGCCGTCTGAAAGGTTGCCCCCAGGGTTTCTAGCACTTTCTTGGTAAGCGTGAGGTTAATTTCATTATCATCTACAATAAGCACATGATGAGCAGATTCAAACTTAAGCTTTGACGGATCGACGGCTGTGGTAGATAATAAGCTGGGTTTCTCCGGAACTCCGAGTAACATATTGAATTGAAACATCGATCCCTGATCCCGGTTTTTAGATACCGGAGGACTTTCCACACTGATGTTGCCTTTCATCAATTCCACCATATACTTGGCAATGGTAAGTCCTAGCCCGGAACCGCCAAATTCTCTTGAAATTGAATTATCCGCCTGCGTAAAGCTTTCAAAAATAGTTTCTTGTTTTTGGAACGGAATACCCTTGCCACTATCGATTACCTCCACTGCAATATTAACCATATTGTCTGCAGTGGGTTTTAGCACTTTAAAGTTCACATAAATACTTCCTGAATTCGTAAACTTTACAGCATTAGTCACCAGGTTTCTTATCACTTGATTGATTCTTACCGGGTCACCCTTCAGCACCTTAGGTATTTTTTCATCTACGGCAATTTCAAAAGCTATACCCTTCTCCTCTGCTAAATATTTATACGGCTTTAAATCTGTGATGATTTTTTCTCTGAAATCAAATTCCAAAGACTCAAGTGAAAGCTTTTGCTGCTCAATTTTATTGAGATCAAGCATGTCATTGAGTAGCTTGGACAAAGACTCACCAGAAACTTTAATCAGTCTGAGGTAATTTTGCTGTACTTCACTGGGACTTGTCTCCATCATCAGGTTGATAAATCCCAGAATTCCATTCAGCGGTGTTCTGATTTCATGACTCATGTTGGCCAGGAAGTTCGACTTTGCCTCATTGGTAGCTTCTGCCCTTTCCTTGGCCTGCAACAACTCGTTTTCAAATTGTTTTTGCTGCGTAATATCCTTCGCGATCAAGATAATCCCGAGGTTGTTTCTGTGATTGTCGTAAAGTATCGAAAATGAGGCCGAATGTGGAATATAATCTCCGTTTTTATGCTGAAGATTGATCTCTATGTCGTGACAATTATCTTCGTGAATAAGTGTTTTTCTCACGG
Source organism: Bacteroidota bacterium (assembly GCA_038525605.1). Classification (GTDB taxonomy): domain Bacteria; phylum Bacteroidota; class Bacteroidia; order Cytophagales; family Cyclobacteriaceae; genus JANSWY01. The sequence continues at coordinate 13,103 of JBCBHL010000175.1, read as the reverse complement.
CTTCCAGGATCAGATAGTCTGCATCACTGATAATTTTCCTGAAAGGCTCATTTTCCAGCTCATTTGCCTGATAATTAAGGCTTTTCAATGCCGCATCATTAACTCTTTCTATCGATAAATCAGGCCTTAGAATAACGAGCGTATCAACAACTCCTTTATATATACTTTCAATGAAATCTTTGGATACTGTGGAAGCTTTTAGCTCCTCTCCCAACATATTAATCCCACCAATAAGGCCGTCCAATTCATCGTCGTTGTCTGATAGATTAATTTTGTAATCAAAATTACCATTTGCAACCTCAAAAATAAGTCTGCTAATTTCGTCGATTCTTTTTTTAATTGACAGCTCTTTTTGTTCGTAGCTTGACATTAAAATTATTTGCTCTTAGTACAGTTCAGTTATAAGCTGTAAAATAGACAGATAGTTTCAATAACGCCCCATATTTTATCTAAGGATAATTACATTACATCGAAAAAAATATCAGACTGGTCGTATTGATTCATATCATCTGATATATTACGCATTGCTGACCGCTATTGGCTGCTCAATTACAGCACTTTAGCTGAATGATAATAGTTGTTTTAGCTATTTCTTTTTAGCAGAAAGTACCGTTGAAAAAGTCACAATACTGTATTGATTTTTATTTTTTTAGTTAAATTATTTGTTAGTAAAATACTACAACTATTCAATGTAAACCTTTGAATGTTCAAATTATGAAAAGATTCATCTTCCTGTTTATTTTGTTTTGCTACTGTCAGCTGTCGATTAAAGCTCAGTTTTTTCAACCAGCTAAACTTACTTACACCGTTACTGATTTTACCAGTTATACATTGACCAAAGAGGATATCAATATATTATCAAATGAGGTAGAAAGAATAAATGAATCAACGGGAAATCAAATTGCTATTGTGGTGATGGCTACTTCGGCTGGTGAAACACTTGAGTCATTTTCATTGAGAATGGCCAATCAATGGGGAATTGGTAGTAAAAAGAAAAGCAATGGCGTACTAATACTGGTTTTAGCAAAAGATCGGAAAATGAGAATTGAAGTTGGAAAGGGGCTGACAAACGTCATTAGTAATCAGGAAGCTGAGCGAATCATTGCACAGCATATGGCACCCGAATTCAAACTTAATAACTACCGATCAGGATTGATGAAAGGGCTTAAAGATCTGGAAGCTGTCATGATCGAAAATGCTGATGCAGCTGAAAACAAATATGCGAAATATGTGATACTATGGTTGTTTCTACCGTGGTATTTATTCATTGAACTGTTGAAAAGATTGCTGAAATATAAATGGCTGGTAAAAATGCTGGGCTTTATTGGCTATCTATTGATTGGTTCACTTGCTGTCAATATAGGGGTCAGCATCGGTTTTGCTTTTATCCTGTTTCTTATTTCTTTTCTGCTTTTTAAGTTTCCCAAATACCGGTGGTTGTTCAAAAAGACTCAATCTGCTAATAATCGATCAGCTAAACTGGTCTATTCGATCGGTATACTCGGTATTTCTATGGTATCAGTCCCATATGATAATTACTATCTTGGTAGCAGTTCCGGTGGTAGTGGCAATTACTCTGGCGGAGGCTCCTACGGTGGTGGATCTGGTGGTAGTTTTGGCGGTGGTGGCGGAAGCTTTGGTGGCGATGGCGGCAGTGGCAGCTGGTAACCTACAGTTTCTACTGGTAGGTCATTTAAAGAAAGAAACCGGGATCAAACGCTAATCCCGATTCATTCTATTCTGGCTCTTTTAGCGTCTTATTGAGATAAGCCAAACAGATAAATCCCCAGATTGTCTTCATTTTCCGATTGGCCATTGTTCCAAAAGCATCGTGCAACAACCTGATCTGAATCAAGTCCATTACCATTGTGACTGATTTTCTGCAAATAGCTCTTGCCATTATATGGATAGGTATATCCTTCTATGTAGCTGGATAAACTTCCAAATACATTTCCAAAAAGATTTGTTGATGGCTCATTGCTGGTGAGTTCGACATCAGCAGCAAAGCAAACTTTCCCGGATGAAGTCATTGGAGGTTGTTCAAAACTGCTGCTATAAACACTAACGCCAGGGACTGGATTGATGGTGTCAATTGCTGTAATTTCAGAAATTTCATATTTACTGTCAATGACAATCATCATGTATCTGGTAGATGAAGCATCGCTATTATTATATTCCACATTACAGGCAATGTGACCATCTCTATATGATATCGGTGATATAAATGGATGCTTACCCACAACCTGATTTCCTGATGGAAGCTTATCTCCTTTGCGCATCACGGATAGCAAACCTTTGAATGCAAGATTGTAAACGATGAGAGCATCTTCCGTATGGCCAGTTGGAGCATTTTGAAGCTTCCCAACGAATATCAGGTGATTATCGCCCAGGTAAGGACGACTTGTGCCAATGAGCATATTATTAGGATTCATTGGATTACCAAGAATTTGAACAGGTGTATTAGAATTATCTCCTACAACCAATCTGGTTAAGTTGTTTTTCTGAATCAGCCAAATACCATTATCGGTATTATTCACTGCATTGTTTTTTTGAAATGCTACCATGCCATTTTTGGCTGAAATTGAACTTATCTTTTCAGATGCCGGGAAAGTAGCTAACTCCCCTATTTCTGATGTTGTGGTATTAAACGAATAAATCCCTTGAGTAATACCATTGCTAGCTTTAAAACAAATCTGCTTGTCATCTATCACCGGATCAGGATCAATGGATGTAGGATTGCCAATGGTTGGCAGAGCACTTGAAAGATTACAAACTAAGTTTAAGGCCTGTGGATTTTCACTGACTAAATCAGTAGCTATTGATTGAAAATAGATACCACATTTATCACCATTGCAGCCATAAAACACTACTTTTTCTGAGCCGATAGATGGAATTCCAAAAGACAAGAATTTTAAATCATCATTACCAGGTATACTGGTGTTGGTATCGGCGATTGTTAATCTGCTTACTTGAATTGAAGTTGCGGTTTGCATAAAATATTCTTTTTGTTCATAAATAATTTTGATTTTCAGAGGGTGTGTTTGCCTATTGAATAACTCTGAATTATCACAAAAATGAATGATTAGGAGTTGACATTCATCAGGAAAAAGGGTCATTTGAACTAATACCCCAATTGGGGTATCCCGTATTTGACGAACAATTAACAGGTCAGGAAGAGCTTCAGATCATCCAATTACAAAGGCTGTAAACAATCTATCAAAAAGTCTAAAGAAAACTGCAATCACCGGCCTAAGGTCGTCGATTCCCGGTTTGAGCTGAAGAAATTTAATAAGGGTTTTGGCGGAGCGGATATTGGTTCCATAATCACTTACTACTCTAAAATGTTACAATTGGGCTTAGGAGTAAACTCACAAGAATACTGCAACTATCTTCATTCTGAAACCGACCTATTGGAGAATGTCGATCAGACAAAACTGGAACCAGGATCTACAGCAATGCCAGCATTGGTCTATCAGAAAGATCAAAGCTTACAAATCATACCACTGAAGCATATACTTCTTTGTCAAAAGTTCCTCTTGACTTTACTAATTGAGAAAACCTGATAATTACAGTATCATTCCGGTTTCAGAATGAGAGTTACTTTGTTGAAATCAGCAGCAGCATTAATTACTTTTCTAAAACCTTCAAATTTGTTTGCCGGATAATAAATTTCATCGTAGTATTCATCAATTAGAATAGAAAGCTGATTATCTTTTATTTCAAAGTTTGAATCGAACAAATAAATTACCCGATCACCTTTTTTTACTTCTTTCTTGATCTTGATATCATCAGCGTTTTGAACTTTGTAACCATCAGGAATATTGACTAATATTTTCCTGACGTATCCTCTGTTATTCTGATTTTCAATTTCATAAACTCTTTCATCTTCCTGATACAATTCTGATTGGGCACCAATCAAATCACCTACCTTAAAAAGCAGTGAATTACCAGCCTGCTCCAGGTAACTCTCGGTAGAGAATGTGGTATTCACAACAAACGGCTTTTCCCAATTGCCATAAGACAAATCCCCTTCCACTATTTTTACCTTGTCGATCTCGGCATCAATGGCAAGGTATTCAACCAGGCTTTTCAGCATTTCCTGTTTTTGATCTTCATTAATCCTCGACAAGGCATATTTATAAATACTCGATTCCAAACCAGTATAAGTTCGTGTGGCATCCACAGCGGTATTTATCAAGTCTTCATCGAATGAAACCTCAATATCCAGGTTATTCATATTCTTCTGATATGGTTCCTCAGGTATATAATCTATCCTGGTGACCGGGAACTCATAATCTGTTATCTGCTCCATTTTCACATAAATGCCATCCATAGCAGTTTGTTCCGGAGGTACTGAACCGTATCGGTACAGCATATCATGAGGTGTAAAATATTGCTTCACCTCTGGCAAATAAAACAGGTAATCTGACAGGTAATTCCACGAATCAAAATCCTTGCTGAACTTCAATTTAAACCGATCACCCGTAACAACCAGTTCATGCCTGATCTCCAACGTCTCTAAAATTGCATTGAACAATTTGACAAACGCTCTTGTACTGCCGTATCCATTTTTGAAGAACTCTACTAAATCCGGTGACCCGTATTCTTCTACATAAAACTGTTTTTTGATAACATCTTCCAGTTTTTTGAGTTTTTCAATCGCTGAACCTGATTTCAATCCATTCTTCTGAATAAAAGATTTTACTGCTTTTTGTTCGTCTTTACTTAGTGTAGCAACTTGCTGATAAACCGTTGCGCCAGCCACTGAAAAAGTATTCAATCTCCTACTTCCTGCATTGGTATTGTAAGCGAGCTTAAAATCAATTCGCTTTTTGTTGGGAGTTCCAGCAGAAAAACCTTCATTGACATAGGCAGGAATATTGTCAAACTCAGCTTGATAATAATTATATTCCTTGGATTTATCTACACTGCTGACCTCTGTGTCATCATTTACAGTCCTGAAATCATACTGCAGGAAAGAAGGACATTTCAGGGAGAATTCCAGCTTTTTGACCGGTGCCAGAAACTGAATGGTCTCATTTTTGAAAACGGAAGCCTGTACCCTCTTGACATATCTGTATTCAATTTCACCACCTACTGCAGCACCTTCAACAGCAAATATTTTATAGCCGTCAGTATCTTCATCTTCTATTTCCTTGATATTATTTTGGTCCAGCATAGTTACTTTTCCATCTGGAGCAATTGCCCGCGCTTTCACATCGATCAGATCAACAGTATTATACATGGATATATAGATTTGATTCCTATTTTCGAGCGCTTTGTCATTTCCCACTCTTGCGATTTCATGAAAGGTAATATCGCATACGAACTGATCGTTTTCATCCAGTTTATAATCGTAGTGAATACTTTTGTATAGTAAGTATAATGGATAAGCCTTTTCTTCTTCAGATATTTTGTATAGGTCCCTTTGATCCTGCCATTCAGATTGCGCGATTGAATGGAAAATCGGACCTATCAGACCTATCAATATTAGCAGATAAAATTTCATATTAGTTGCTGGTTTTCTTTAGTACAATCGTATTTCGAACAGTTTGAGAATACTTTTTATTGGCTTTGTTCCAAGCTGCAAATGAATCAGTTTCCAGCAGCAGGTAACTGACATAGAACTCCTTAGTAGCTACAATTTGGTCTCCTTTTTTCTCATAGGTTATTTCAAAACCAAAATTGTCCGTGTCAACTTTTACATCATCAGGCAGATAGGACACTTCATAGTTTCCGGGAATTTCAAGTATGGTCACATTTCTGTTGACATACTGATAGTCATTTTCCAGGGGGGTCTTCCGGTCTTTGATACTGTTATTTACCAGACTCTTATCAAGACATAAATTCACATAGATCTCATCACCGATTTCCTTGTAATAATCTCCTACTGAAAACTTATAATCAATCACAATTGGCTTGTCCAGGTCATCAACATTGGCGACATCAAACTCATCGAGAAAAAACTTATTACTGCCTCTACTGAGTAACCTACGTAAGTAATCCTCAGTTTTTTTATTAGACCTATTAATCAATCGATAGGAGTTGGCCACTTTTACCAACCCGGTCAACTCTAACGAACCTGATCCGCTAACAGTACCTTCGTTGAGCGTGACATAGGCAGTGTCTATCATCAGGTTTTGTTCCTTTGGGATCACTGGAACTTCTACAATCCGGAAGCTTTCTCCTTTGCTGATCAGGCTTTCTTTCCCCTGAATCATTGATGTAGGAAACCCCAAAGGTGAGTAACTTCCGGTTGCATCGAGGAAGATGGTCTTCCCATCCAGTTCCACAGACGCGATCATGTGATTATCCACCACAGGACTTGGTAAGTCCGAGTATTTATAGGGTAAATCTCTGGAGCCTATCCACGTAAAATGCGCCGGTAAGTCCTGACTTCTAAGTAATGCAACCAGAATACTGGTCATATCTTTGCAATCGCCGTATCGCTTCTCCACAACGTAATCTGCTGAATGCGGAATAAAACCTCTCATACCCTGCTCAAAGGCAATGTACTTTACGTTTTTTTGCACCCAGTAAAATATCTTTCTGATCTTTTCGATATCTGAATCGCCGCTATCAACGATTGATGCTGCGATTTTTTTGGTTTCTTCATCAACACCTAAACCCTCAATAAATGTTCGATACCAATTATGAAGGTCCTCTATGCTTGACAACACCTTCACTTCCTTTCCATTGACGTCTTTATAGGATGCAACTGTATTATAGATCGATGGACTCAGGTAACTGTATGATGGTCCCCCTGCATCATTTTCTACCTTCGGCAGACTTGTACCCGAATAGGCATAGACCACTGTTCCGTTATTTTCATTTTTCTCGAAAAGAATCTGAACATCGATGAGCTCCTTGTTATAAATACCATGATTAATTTGAATATCATCATCCGTGATTATCTCGTATTTAACAGATGCAGTCGGGACATAAGACAGGAAAAAGAACTGTCCGATCATATGTGGATCTCTTATGCTGGTTGTTTGTTTAGTCACGATTTTTGCACCTTCTACCAGCTGAGGGTAGTTGTAACTAATGGTTTCACTATCGTCATAGAAGACGAACGTGTTGGTATCAAACGCTCTTTTGAATTCTTCTACGGGAACTTTTTTATACTTTTTCTTTTCAGGAAGTAAAGTGTAGGCTTCTATTTCTTCCAATTTAGAAAATGAGGAGCTGTAGCTTTTGTCTTTTGCCCATTGCAAAGCATTGTCCAGAATCAGAATTTCCTGATACTGTTCCATCAAAACCTGAATGGAGTCAGCCACCTTTCGAATGTTGAGCTTTCGCCAATAATTGGTAATCACTGCATTATCTTCCGGATATTTGTTTTTATAATACTCAAACTCCTCTGCAGGCGTTTTAAAATCAGTCGCATAACTCTGAGAATGGAAGAGTGAACAAAAGATCAGCAAGCAGAAACTTACTTTCAATGTTTGCTTAGTATTCAGCATCATTTCTGTAGTATTTTTCCAGCAATAGCTTGCCTTGCTCATCATATGTTCTTGCCCAACCGTTTTTGGAGTCGAATTTCCAATTGATCGTTTTTTTAATTTTGCCATTCTCATAAAAGTATTTCTCTTCCCCGTTTCTTTGATCCATAACGTAATTTTGGATGTGCTTAGTTTTGCCGTTACTGTAATATTCGATTCTATCCCCATCTAAGTCCCCATTTTTAAAGTTACTCACCCGTTGAATTTTACCATTTTCATCGTAAAAAACAGACTTGCCGGAAAAGTAATAATCCTGATAATCCTGCACTACAGAGGGTTTTCCATTCCGATAATATGCTTTGATGGCATACTTCCCATTCATATTTATTTTGATAGTGTCTGAAAGCTGTCCATTGGGTAGCTGGTACTGATATCCAACTGGTCCTACGTAAGCAACGTAGTGTTTAATCAACTGGAGGTTGCCGGACGGTGAGAAATATTTTCTCGGACCATGTAGTTCTCCTTTGTAATAATTGCCTTCCAGTTTGGTTTTACCGTTTTCATAATATTGATACTCTTTACCATTGAGCTGATCGCTGCTGTAGGTGAATGTAGACATTTTCTTCCCGTCAGAATAGTAGTAGTTCCACTTTCCCTCCTTAGAATTTATCAAATAGCCTCCTTCCACCAATAATTGTCCTTGCTCATTGTAACTTTTATAAGATTTCAGCAAAGAATTCTCCATTTTATATTCGCCACTGAGGTCACCGTTTTTATAGTAAAACTGATGACTTCCATAGGTCTTATTGCATTTAATCCCATAAGTTGCAGCCAGTTCACCACCAGCGTAGTTTTCTTTAACTTCACCATCAGAAGGTAGAATCACGGTTTGATAGTTTTTTCCCAGTGTATCATAATTTTCAGTTTTCAGCAAGACGCCGGCATCATACTTACTAATGGTTACTATCCTCCCCTCAGGGTCATAGTACTTCACTACACCCTGAAGCTTTCCTTCACTGTAACTATATACTGATTCCAGCATACCATCCGGATAATAGTAAAGAAAAGTCTGCTCCGGATTTCCATTTTGGTACCAGCCTTCCCTTTTGATTTTGCCATTTTCAAAGTAAGATCTCAAGTAACCGTCAAAAGAGCCCTCTTTGTAGCTGGTGTGTAGTTTCAAAACACCATCTCCGTAGTATTCCTTGTATTCACCATCCCACTGATCATCTCTCATCAAGCCTTCCTGCTGTAGCTTTCCATTCAAAAAGTAGGTTTTATAATCTCCCGAAAGCTTACCACCTTTTAACGTTCCTTTTGAGAACAACTGACCTGTCGGATAATAGTATTCATAATCCATATTCCCCTCATTATCTTCTCCACTGGATAGTATTGTTCCGCTTTTATCAAAATATTGATAAGCAACTAATAAATCCTTGTCATAAGTCTTTTCATAATGCTTTATACCATCCAGGTCATACCAGGTAGACTTACCAGTCAACTGCCCATCCTCATTCAAAATCGAAACACCTTCTAAATTCCCATTCTCATAGAAGCTTTCCCATTTTCCGGTCTGGTTGTCTGCACTGAAATTTCCTTTTGAATTCAACACACCATTTCGATAAAAATAAGACCACTCTCCTTCTGCTGCACCATCCTTGTACTGTCCCGTCTGATATTGACTACCATCAGCGTAATAGCTTCTAAACTCGCCTTCAGTCTTTCCGTTTTTGTAGTTGATAGTTTTCTGTATTTGCCCGTTTTTAAAATAGATTTTATACAGCCCGTCCAACTCATCATTTTTGACATTATACTCTATCGAAAGTTCACCTGTTTCATAATAGTATCTGCCAGCGCCATTACCTACACCTGATTGATAAGGATACTCCTCTTCAACACCGCCGCAGGAATAAAAAGACCTGGACAAACCCTCGGCTTCTCCGTTTTTATACCGAAGCTCCGACAACTTTTTTCCTTCCCTGCTGTAGGATACATAATCCCCATCAACAGTGCCTTTATTGTCATAATTCTCGATAGCATCCAGTTGACCGTTATCATAGTAAAACTCCCATTTGCCCATTCGATCACCAGTCGGATTATATTCGCCTATTGCTTTTACAGTTCCATTTTCATGAATAAACATCCATGGTCCTACTTTGAGATCACCATTTTCATTTCCTACAGCACTGACATCTCCATCATCATTGTACCAATGCTTATAGACTTTCGACTTACCCATAATTTCACGCTCATGAAAGTCATTGTAAGAATCCCAGTTTTGATTGGCAATGGCTATCCACTCTTCCTTTTTTGCTTTGTTTTTTGAAAGCCATTCGCTGATATTCTCATTTTCTGAAGACAGCAAGGCAAAATTGACAAACGCAGCAGTGAGGTCTTCTTTCGCAATACTTTGAAAGAAAGGCACATAAAAATCCATCCAAAAATCATCGGTACCAGCCACCTGTTTTATTTTATTAATGATCATCTCCGACTGCTGAGCCACCGGTACGGTCATTGATACATTAGTTTGATATCTTTCATCAAATACAGCCCTGGACTTTATGAGATCATCGTAATAGGCAAAATGTGTATTATCCCATTGCAGATCAATTATTCCTTCGGACATGTAAGCATCATTCACAAGGTTGTTTAGCCGAACCAATACCCAATTGGCGTTTGGTTCCATTGCCAGACTAGTCAGAAAAGACAACATAGCTCGTGTACGATATTTACTTTGTGCCATAATCGTCCCCAGCATCTGATGAGCCCTGTGATAATAAGGGTTGATCTGAATTGCCTTAATAAAATATTCTATCGATTCCTCATAGTCAGCCTTCGAATAAAAACCGTATCCAATGTTATAATGTAAAACCTCAGAAAACGGATATTTCTTTAAACCCTGCTTATAGATGGCAATCGCTCTGTCAGGTTCATCACTATTCAAGTACAGATTCCCACCCTGAATGTAAAAATTAGTACTGGTTTCCAGATGATTGACCATCAAATCATCAAGGACCTTTTTTGCTTTATCAGTTTGATCATTTGCTTCATAAACCTCCAGTAATACAATCTGAGAATTGTAAAAGTTAGAATCACTTTCAGGTATCTTTTCCAGCATATTAACCAATTCACCATATTTTTGATCCTTATACAGTTCAGCTACCTGCTGGAAGATTTCAGTCGAATTGATAAAAGGTATTGTGTCATTTTGAGCAGAGAAATTTAGAACCCCTGCCAGTACTAGCAATTTTAGCATGTTTAATTAGGTTGAATCCTTTTAAATACATTCCGTTTACAACACCAAAATAACACAATTTGCGCTCGTAATGAGTCAAAAACGCTTTTAATTCATAAAATTCTTATTCTTTGACTAACATTGGACATTATCACCTTAAGTGTTGTATTGATGGATTTTCTAACAGAAGAAGGCTCAATTTTACATTTTTCATTAATTATGAGTTCATACTCACCGTTGTCTAGGAAAGACCTGTGTGAAAAACAGTTCTGATATGGTGTTTCAGAAATGAGCTATCGCTTTTAGGTTTAAAATCTGCGCAAAGGCGGGCTGGATGGTTCGCCATTGCGACTGCCAAAAAACCCGGCTGAGCCGGGATGCATTGATTTTTTTGGCTTGAGTTTTTTGCCGGGATGCATTTCGTTTTTGTGTCTAAGACAAAAATGAACAAACCTAAGAGATTCAGCCAAACTTAAGGTTGAGGGGGGCTTACTTTGGCGAATACATCTAAAATATTTCATTAAATAGCAGTAGACCAAATTTTTATTGGGATATTTATTTTAACCCGACAATAATGATTCATATATTACGAATCAATTTACAAAATTGATTGATGATTAAAATCAGAATGATTTTACTATATCTTTCGTAATATGCTTTGTTGATTTTTTAAAATACAAATACTACCGCTCTTCCTGATTCCCATAGCTTATTGATTAACCCTTTTATTCCTCCATAACCATTATCATTGTTGCCTAAAATTTTGATATAATGAGTCATTTGGATAGACTTGCATCAAACAATCACCTATGAAATACCTACGATTTGTGATCGTGCTAGTCATGATTTGCGGACCTTTATTATCAGATGCTCAGGTCAGGAAATACTTTTCCCTTGGCGCTGGATTAAACCAAAGCACCTATTACCTCCAGACCGGGCTTTTTCAGGAGGGAGAATTTAAAGTACTGTACGATGGTCCTTTGTTCATAGGTCCCCAGTTCAACGGACAGTTCAATATCGACCTGAACAAACATCACACCCTCGCTACTTCCGTCAACGTAGTTGTCTACAGCAGAGTGATCGCTTTGGCTATTCCTATCAACTTAAGTTATTATTACAACTTTCTATCTTCCAAGAACTCCCCTTTCATCAAGCTGGATGCAGGTTACTCCTTTTTCCTCACTTCAGGTGCCCTATATGGAGTAGGTCTTGGCTATAGATATGGAAAGTTCAGAGGCTCTGTTAATTATACCAATCAACTAAAAGGTGAATCGATTCTGGAGAACAATGAGTTTATCACGGGGCGATTAAGTTCAATGAGTCTCAATTTGGAATATCTGATCAGAAGAAAAACCAAAGGTGGTAAGACCTACAAGGCACGCAAAAAGAAATAAGTTGACTAATCACCAGAACAAAGAATTTAATACATGAAATATATCAATACCCTTTTGCTGATCACTTTTGCTTGCTTAATTGCCGCCTGTCAGGAGGAAGAAACACTTCCCGTAATTTCTGATACCACTACCGGTAATTCAGGTGGTACAGCTGTTATAATTACAGGGGCAGCGGCCAGAATTACACAGGAACTTGCGCTGTTAGAAGCTTTGGACAATCAGGGTCGACTCAACAATGTGACATTCATCTCCGGTGTGAGTTCAGGAGCTATCAACACAGTAATGCTCAATGCTGTTCTGGATGAGACCAACGATTTCGATTGGCAGGATTATAAGGACATTGTACTAAACTTAAGTCAAAGTGATGTATTGGTGAACAGAACCAATAACCTGCCCGTGAATACGCAACCTCTCTGGACAACCTTCGACGTAACATTTACTGATAGATTAGGCTATAACAGCCTGAACGATTTGCCTATCAGCAGTGCCGTAACCGCGACTACATTGGATTTATTAGGTCTGGAAATCTCTTCCAATGTATCTGAGCTTTCTACTTTCAACGGCGGTATTACAGAAGTTTTGATGGCGTCTGCATCATTTCCAGTAGCTTTTCCAGCTATCAAAATTGATGACAATATCTATGCCGACGGTGGTTTGCAGGAAAATATACCTGTGAGAGTTGCGCTTCAATATCAGCAGTTAAGAGATGTTACTTTCGACACGATCTATGTAGTTAGCTATCAGAAAAATACTACAATGGACTGGGACCGGGAACTAGGATTTCTTGGTGTTGAAAAGGCCAGAAAAGATTTTCTTCAGATTGGGCTGGAAAGAGCAGGATTCGATACTGACGAGTTATCTCAAAAAGCATTTGATGATAATCTAAAAAAGCTCAAAGAAACCAATCCGTTATTTGCAGAAAAAGTGATGGTATATGTTCCGGAAATAGACAACCTACCCTATTATGGCGTGTTTGATTTTAGCGAACCAACTGCAAAAGATTCACTGGCTTTTTCATATGAATCTTTT
>JBCBHL010000174.1:0-14917 GCA_038525605.1 Bacteroidota bacterium | reverse complement strand
GGACGTGAACTGCTTTTATATTCCACATCATCTACATTGAAGTATGAGATGATGTGGAATATAAAAGCAGTTCACGTCCAAAGCCCAAAAAGGTTTCGTTTATCAAGAAACTGGCCAGCCATTGGACTTCCGATGGCGTGATGGTGACAGAAGGCTACAGCAATGATCTGGATAGTATAATTACTTATCTGGAAGAGAAAAAGATTGATGAAAAAGAAGCTAAAAATATTTCGCTTGCCTGCGGGAATGCCTCTAAAATGATCAGGCGCTATTTAGACATTATGAATTTTTTTGACATGGATGATATGATTGCCAGAAAGTTCGTCAACAACCTCAAAACGATGGAACACGACTTGGAGGAAATCCTTATCAGAGTTTCGAAAGAGATACGCTGATTATATTAAAATCGATTGTTTATCTTCCTGTTTTTCTATTCGTAAATTTGCGAGAAGCAAATACACTTATTTTGTTGATGAAAAGAAACAGGCAATATTACATAAGAAAAGCCACAGATATTTGGGTTTATTCCTCGGTATACAATTTTTACTGTGGACACTTGGAGGATTGTATTTCAGCTGGACGCAGATAGATGAGATTCACGGAGATCATTTTCTCTCTGAGAAGAAAATACCTGCTTACACATTTGATAGTGTCACTGTTGATTTTTTCACTGAAGAAAGTATTAAATCAATGCAATTGGTCTCGGTGTTAAATCAGCCTTATTTCTTAATAAATGATCATTTACTTTATCATGCCGTTACAGGCGAATTGAGAGGGGGAATTACAGAATCAGAGGCGGTTACGATAGCCAGTAGTCATCTGAAAAACAGCCTGCCGGTATCTAATATTACGTACCTGACGGAAGTAGGAAAACATCACGAGTTTAGAGGAAGACCATTGCCGACATGGAAAGTAGATTTTCAGTCTAAGGAAAACCTGTCAGTCTACATCAATGCGACTGATGGGAGTTTTCAGAGAATCAGGCACAGAAGTTGGAGATGGTTTGACTTCCTTTGGATGTTCCATACAATGGATTATGAAGGAAGAGACGATATGAATAATACTTTGCTAAGAGCTTTTTCTATTCTTGGGCTTATTACTGTAGCAAGTGGTTTTGCACTGTTTTTTGCAACTTTTCGTAGGAGGTAAAACCCTATTTTGAACCATATCAGTTTTCATGTGTATAGCAATTATTAAGACTCCATATCGAGTTGCCGAGTCCGGAATCATTTGATTTTGGAACACGAAAATTTGTTGTTATGCACATGTTGAAAATTGTAAAGGGTTTTCCTGTCAGGTTGCCTGTTAAGGTTATTTTATTTGTTTCACTTTTTATTGCCTTCCTGAGTTTTAGTGGAAAAAGACTGATGGCCCAATCTAAAAAACTGGTCTACGAAGAAAAGAATTTTCAATTATCATTTTTTCCGGGAATAAGTACCAATGGCCTGTACAGTGCCGACTTTTACAATTATTTTTCTATTAATCTTACCAGTGGACTATCAGCTGGAAATCACTATTTTGAATTGGGGGTCATTTCAAACCTCAATATTCGAAGTACTTCAGGCATTCAGGTTGCAGGATTAGCCAATATCGTAGGGAGCAATAGTTTTATAAACCTGACGCGCTACGAAGAGAAACAACTGAGAGAAAGTGGTGTTACTGCTGAATTGAGAGGTTTTCAGTTCTCCGGATTAATCAATTATGTGAGAGAAGATGTTACCGGCGCACAGTTTTCCGGTGGTTTCAATATCAATCAACTGGATGTTTACGGCTTTCAAGCTGCGGGATTGAGCAATTTATCAGGTAGGAATGTTACCGGCGTTCAGCTTTCGGGACTTGTGAACATGGCTTCTAAAAGCATGACGGGCTTTCAGGTTTCAGCTGCACATAATTTCACGAAAGGATCGTTAATAGGATCGCAACTATCAGCATTTAACCGCGCTGGATTCATATTGGGAAGACACAGTAAAATTCCGACCGTAGAGACAGGTATGCAAATAGGCATTGTAAATAAAGCTATCAAAATGGATGGGTTACAGATTGGGCTAATCAATATCAGTAAAAAAACCAGGGGAACTCAAATTGGGTTGATCAATATTTTTAGACCCGGACCATATGCAGAAGGGGTAAATACTAAATACGGGACGCCAATCGGCTTAATCAATATTGGCTCATCGGGAAGTCACCTGAGAGTATATGCAACGGATATATTTCTATTCAATGTTGAATATACTACTGGTAATTGTCACAATTGCTCCTTTACGCAATCACAAATGCCATTGGATGCCCGATTCAAAGTCTTAAATCAGAATGCCTTGATTTATGGTCGGAATGTGAATAACAGATTCAATGATCAGATCAAATGGGGGATTGGTTATGGTTTTGAAAAAGTTCTGCTCAATAAAGCATCTATGAGCGCCTATGATGAAAGAAATCAAAGATTACAATTATCATATGGACTAAGGTTTATCCACCTCAATAAGTCTGATAAACTGGATAGAGAACTTAGTCTTTTAACCCGTCTACACACGGAATTAGGGGTACGGTTTTTAGGTATTTACTGGTTTGCGGGTGCAGGATTTAATATGTATTTGTTCAAAGGGGAAGCATTGAATATTCCTTCCGAAATTAGTAGGGGATCAGGTACAATTGGACATCAGCTATGGCCAGGTTACTCTTTTGGTATTCAGCTTTGATAGAAAATTATCAGAAATATTTTCTTTTCATATTTATATATTGTAATATTGCAATATGGGAATAACAAAAACACAAGGTTTTACGGAAACTACCAATCATATGGCTGATGTACTCAAGGTTATGGGGCATCCGGCCCGACTGAGCATTCTTGAGTTTTTGGCGTCCAGTCCTTCTTGTATTTGTAACGACATAGTTGATGAGCTTCCACTTGCCCAACCGACAATTTCAAGGCATCTGTCAGAGCTAAAAAGGGTTGGACTAATTAAAGGAAGAATATCAGGTAAAAATATCTGCTATTGTATTAATGAAGAAGCAATCGCAGAAGTAAAGAATTTGTTAAACAACCTCTCCGATCTGCTACAGCGAAACGAATGCTGCTAGTTATTTTCTAATAATTTAATTGTATAGCTAATGATGAAGAAAGAAAATTTTCCCAGAATGCATGTTTCACTATATGTGAGCAATATTCAAAAAACTGTGGAGTTTTATGATACTTTTTTTGGCATCAAATCCAATAAGATCGAAAATGGATATGCTAAGTACATATTGGATCAACCCTCACTGATTATTTCTTTTATAGAAAATAAGGAACGTGTTCAGTCGAATTTTGGTCACCTCGGCTTTCAGGTGGAAACCCCTGAAATTATGAATAAGTACCTGACAATTGCCAGAGAAAAGAATATTGTCTCTAAAGAGGAAATAGGTACAGCCTGTTGCTATGCCCTACAAGATAAATTTTGGGTGAATGATCCTGACGGAATACAATGGGAGGTTTATTATTTTCATGAAGATGTTTCTTTCAATGATCCACATTATGAGATGGCAGATACGCAGGCTTGCTGTGTTCAACCTACTAAAGCGGAGAAGCCAAGAGTTAAGCTATCTGAATTAAAAGAAAGCTGTTGTGAACCTGAATCGGGTTGCTGTTAATCTAGTACCAGTGATTAATACATAAAAGGCCGGAGTTTGATTCTCAAACTCCGGCCTTATTCGTATAAGTAGTTGTTTTATGTTTAGAACCTAAGCCATCAGTCTTGATTTGATAATAAATCTGACACCTCTGGGTATTTCCACTGAAAAACTGGAACCTCTGCCTTCTACTACATCCAGCGTCAGGTGTGTATGTTTCCAGTATTCAAATTGTTCTTTGTTCATATAAAAAGGACATTCTTCGATTTCACCTAGCAATACATCAGAATCATCAAGATATAAGTCGCCTTTGGGAAAGCACATAGGTGCAGATCCATCACAGCAACCGCCACTTTGGTGAAAAATTAAATCACCGAATTCTTCCTTTAAAGAAGTAATTAGTGCCACAGCTTTATCTGTGACACTAAGTCTTGAACTATCCATAGGATTATTTTAAAAGAAACCGAGGGCATTTTTATCGTAAGAGATCAGCATGTTTTTCGTCTGTCTGTAATGTGAAAGCATCATTTTATGCGTTTCTCTTCCAATTCCTGATTTTTTGTACCCACCAAATGGTGCATGTGCCGGATACAAATGATAACAGTTTACCCAAACTCTGCCAGCTTCAATTGCTCGTGAAATCTGATATGCCTGATGAGAGTCCCTGGTCCATACGCCTGCACCTAGTCCGTAGAGCGTATCGTTCGCGATCTCAATCGCTTCTGCTTCATCTTTGAATGAAGTAACGCAAACTACAGGGCCAAAAATTTCTTCCTGAAACACCCTCATTTTATTGTTTCCTTTCAGAATAGTTGGCTGGATGTAGTAACCACCTTCCAGTCCTTCGTTATAGGCTGTTTCTCCTCCGGTAAGTACCTCGCAACCCTCTTCTTTGCCTATTTCTATATAATTGAGGATTTTTTCATACTGATCGTTAGAGGCTTGCGCTCCCATCATGGTGTTAGGATCAAGCGGATGACCTAGTTTGATTTTCTCGACTCTTTCGATCACTCTTTCTATGAAGGCATCAAAGATACTTTCCTGCACTAACATTCTTGAAGGACACGTACAGACTTCTCCCTGATTGAGAGCAAACATCGCGGCTCCTTCAAGGCATTTGTCAAAGTATTCGTCATCGGCATCCATGATATTTTCAAAGAAAACATTCGGTGATTTACCTCCCAGTTCCAGGGTCACCGGAACAATGTTTTTAGAGGCGTATTGCATAATCAGCTGACCTGTAGTTGTCTCGCCTGTAAAGGCAACTTTTTTTACTCTAGGACTGCTGGCAAGTGGTTTTCCTGCTTCCACTCCAAATCCGTTGACGATATTGAGAACCCCCGGCGGCAGCACTTCCTGAATCAGTTCGATCAATATCAAAATTCCGACAGGAGTTTGTTCCGCCGGCTTTAGAACTACACAGTTTCCGGCAGCTAAGGCAGGAGCAACTTTCCAGGTAGCCATTAATATTGGGAAGTTCCAGGGAATGATTTGTGCTACAACACCCAGTGGCTCCTGAATGTTCATTGACAGTGTATTCTCATCCAGCTCACTTGCTGTTCCTTCTTCAGCACGGATGACACCTGCAAAGTATCTGAAATGATCTATTGCTAGGGGTAAATCTGCTGCACGTGTTTCCCGGAGGGCCTTGCCATTGTCCCAGGTTTCAGCTCTAGCCAACACCTCCAGGTTTGCTTCCATGATATCTGCAATTTTCAGCAGCATATTACTTCTTTCAGTAACTGATGCCTTTTTCCAGGTTGTAAAAGCTTCAGTTGCAGCATCTATTGCCAGATCAATATCTTCGGCAGTAGATCGGGGTACTTTGGTAAATGCCTGACCGTCAACAGGAGATATACTATCAAAATATTCTCCCTTTACAGGAGCCACCCATTTTCCACCAATAAAATTATCGTATTGATTTTTGAAAGTCGGTTTTTGGAGTGTCTCCTTTGCTTGAATGGATATATCGCTCATAGTAATTTGAATTTTTATTGATTTTTGAAAAATTATGTTTTAGATTATAAAAAGTGCAAAACATTATGTCTGTAAAGATATTTTTTTAAGAATATCGTTTTTAGAACATATCTATCATTTCTATGAACAATCCTATCAAAGTGAGGTGTCATTCATTTAAATGAGATAGATAATTACTAATTTTTGATATGAGACTCCCACAACATTTTTATGCCAATCGCAAACTTGATCAGCTGGTAGAGAACAAAACATCGTTTACGCTGGACAAGGTGGAACTGAATATTTATGAGACGTATCATTTTGCAGAGAAGGTCATGTTGCAATTTTCTCAGCCAGTTCTGGCCAGTATGCTGGAAGGTAAGAAGATCATGCACCTAGATGGGAGAGAGTCTTTCAATTTCCTCCCTGGTGAGTCACTGATTTTGCCTTCCGATGAGATGATGTGCATCGATTTTCCGGAGGCTAAAAAGAATAATCCTACCAGGTGCCTTGCGATGCAGATCGATCAGCAATTAATCGAATCGGTTGTTAGTGAGATGAATGAGCGCATGCCCCGGGTCGATAACCTATTGTGGAGCCGTAAGGATGATAACTTTTCATTTACTAATGATGCTGCCATCCATCAGTTATTACAAAGATTGATTTTCGTGTTCATGGAGGATCACCCTTCCAAGGACATGTTTATTCAGCTGATGTTAAAAGAATTGATTGTTCGCATCGCACAAACTGAAAACAAGACGTCCTATCACAATAACCTGTTAAATATATGTGATAACAATCGATTGGCCTTTGTGATTAAATACATTAAAGATCATCTTTATGAAGAGTTATGCGTCAAAAAACTGGCGGATAAAGCAAACATGAGCGAGTCAAACTTTCACCGGGTATTTAAAAATGAAATTGGCATGTCCCCGGTTAATTTTGTGAATCAGGCGCGGATCAAAAAGGCAACCGCAATGCTATCAGATCCAAATATTAAAATAAAAGAAGTCTTTTTGGCTTGCGGTTACAATAACATGTCTTATTTCAACAGGATGTTTAAGAAGGTGCATGGCATTTCACCGAAGTGCTATCAGCAGAAGCAAGTCAATTTATAGAGCCTTTTTATTAAAAAAATCAATCGCTGTTGAAGATTGGATCTTAAAGATCAAAAATAAAACCCTTCTCTGTTAATTCTTCATAAATCTTTTGGTCAAACTTATATAAGTAGGCTGCCCGGTGAGCTACACCATCCTGCTTTTCATCCAGTTTGATTAGCAAATTCATTTTGAGCAGTTTCTTCCTGAAATTTCTTACATCAAACTCAATACCCAATACTGCTTCATAAAGTTTCTGAATCATTGTGAGGGTAAATTTCTGCGGAAGTAACTCAAAACCAATCGGGGCATAACGCACTTTTTTTCTGAGTTTCTCAAGTGCATAGGAATATATCTGAGTATGATCGAAAACGAGACTCGGCATGCTATCGATATTGAACCATTGCGCTTCTTTAGCTCCAGTACCAGGCATAATGTTGTAGTTTCCCGGATTAATCAAAGCGTAAAACCCAATTGTAATTACCCGTTCAAGCGGATACCTGTTAACAGCACCAAACGCATTGATTTGCTCCATGTAAATGTTATCAACTCCTGTAATTTCATTCAGAATTCTGGCTGCAGCATGGTCCAGGTCTTCATCTCTGTTGATAAACCCTCCGGGAAGAGCCCACTGATTAATTTCTGGTTCAATAGCTCTCTGATAAAGTAAAATCTTTAAATGCTGATCTTCAAAACCGAATATTACACAGTCGATTGATAGTTCATACATTTTGTCTTCAGAATGTGTCATTTTGTGGCTGTAAAATCTAACCAAAGCTACAACGTCGGCAAATATATGCATAAGAATAAATATGGATTGAATTGACTCTTCTGATAGTCAGCAGATGTCGAGGTATCTGTTACAATTAAATTTTCCTGGTATAGCAATGGTTGATGGCTTGCTAATGCAAACCAAATATGCCACGAGTAAATAGTTAAGCTGACACTTTACTTTTCAATCTCTGTTTATCATTCAAGTTGATTGATTACAAAAAATTGTTGAAAATTATGATAGCAGCCACATAATTACTGTCCTGTGCACATTTATCTGATATAAATATTAATTGTTGATGAAGAGTACCTGATTACCAATCGGCCTTATAGTTGTTCAAATGATCTTTTTCGAACGTCAAAATCAATATCTTATTGTTATTTATACAATAAGTACTTATATTGCTATTGAGATGAAGGAAATAGTGCGTTTTCCTATTTAAATCATTTTGATTGATATACTATTAACATGAAAATTATAGCGGATGAACACAGTCAGATTAATATTTGTATTTTTTGTTGCCGTACTTGGCAGTTGTTCTATGCCTAAAGAAAATTCTAAACCAATGGTATATCAGGATGAACGTGCTGAAGTTTCCGAGCGTGTTGAACATCTGCTATCAATCATGACGCTAGATGAAAAGCTGGCTCAGATGGAATGCGTTTGGAATACCAAGTCTATGTTACTGAACGAAGACTTTAGCTTCAACCCGGATAGCGCCGGGGTAAACTTCCCGAATGGTATCGGACAGATAGGGAGACCAAGTGATGTGAATGGGGGACTTCTGCCAGAGGAAACTGCAAAACTCACCAATGCGATTCAAAGGTATTTTATTGAAGAATCCCGACTCGGTATACCTGTAGTTTTTCATGAGGAATGCCTGCATGGCCATGCGGGAAAAGATGCAACTAGTTTCCCTCAGCCAATTGGTCTTGCTGCTACTTTTGATACGGATTTAGTGGAAAGGTTATATAGGATGACCGCTTTGGAGGCCCGATCTATTGGAGCTCATCAGGCGCTAACTCCTGTCGTAGACGTAGCACGAGAGCCGAGATGGGGTAGGGTGGAAGAGACCTATGGGGAAGATCCGCATCTTGCCGCTGCGATTGGAACTGCTGCTGTCAAAGGATTTCAGGGAGATGGTGACCTGTCGAAACGTACGAGTCTTGTGGCTACTCTAAAGCACCTGTCCGGTCATGGCCAACCGGAATCGGGTATGAATATCAGTCCGGCAAATTATTCGGAACGAGTGATCCGTGAGATTTTTCTCCATCCTTTTAAAGAAATAGTGAAAAACGGGGGTGCACTTAGTTTGATGGCGTCATACAATGAAATTGATGGTGTCCCCAGTCATGCAAGTCGATGGCTATTGAGAGATGTTCTCAGAAAAGAGTGGGGGTTTGAAGGCTATGTTGTTTCTGACTATTATGCCTTGAGAGAGTTGAATGATCGGCAAGGTCTGTTTGGTCACGGAGTTGCCAGCAACACGGAAGAGGCAGCTGAACTCGCAGTAGAGGCAGGAGTGAATATTGAGTTACCAGAAAGAGATGTTTACCATGAAAGTTTGAAAAGCCTCATCGAAAAAGGCGTTGTTACCGAAAAGCAAATTGATGATTTAGTTGGGTCAATGTTGGCTGTAAAATTCAGATTAGGATTATTTGAAAATCCATATGTTGATCCCGGTAAAGCGAAGGAAGTGGTGGGAAATGAAAAGCATCGCGAACTGGCTCTTGAGGCTGCAAGAAAGGCAATAACACTCCTGCAAAACAGGAATGATTTGGCGCCTTTTGATAAGCAGAAGATTAAAAAAATTGCTGTGATAGGACCCAACGCAGATCGGGTACTGCTCGGTGGTTATAGCGGAGAGCCTAAATATAAAGTTACTGTTCTTGAGGGAGTTAGGCAAAGAGTTGGTGGTCAAATGGAGATATTGTACGCAGAAGGTTGCAAGATTACCACCACATCAGGCTGGACTGAAGATGAGGTGTTGTTAAATGATCCTGCGGATGATAGAAAATTGATTGCAGAGGCCGTAAAAGTTGCCAGGCAAGCAGATGTAGTACTTTTAGCTATTGGAGGTAATGAACAAACGTCCAGAGAAGCCTGGGCATCAGCGCATATGGGTGATAGAACTGATTTGCAGCTGGTAGGACTTCAGGATGAATTAATCAATGCACTGGCAAAAACCGGGAAGCCAATAGCTGCATTTGTTTTCAATGGCCGACCCCTTGCATTTACTAATTTAATTGAAAAAGTAGATGCTGTTTTTGAGTGTTGGTATCTGGGACAAGAGGCTGGTTTAGCGGTTGCTGATGTACTTTTTGGTGATTTTAATCCAAGTGGTAAACTACCCATATCAATTCCCAGATCCGTTGGACATATTCCTGCTTATTACAATTACAAGCCATCGGCACGAAGAGGTTACCTGTTTGATGATGTAAGTGCTTTGTTCCCTTTTGGATATGGACTTAGTTATACGACTTTCGAAATCAGTGATATTGTATTGTCTGATAAAGAAATAAAGGCTGATGATAGCTCAATTTTATCTGTAGAGGTAACCAATACAGGACAAGTAAAAGGTGCTGAAGTGGTACAATTATATGTCAGAGATCGATTCAGCAGTGTTACTCGTCCAGTAAAGGAATTGAAAGGGTTCAAAAAAGTGACTTTATTGCCGGGAGAGACAAAAAAGGTAGAATTTGAGATATCATTTGATGAACTGGCTTTTTACGATATCAACATGGATTTTACAGTAGAGCCCGGTGATTTTGAGCTGATGGTCGGCACATCTTCAAGGGATGAGGATTTGAAGAAGGTAGTACTTACCGTTCGATAGATACCAATACTGTGACATTTTTTTGACTTAAAGATTCTTATATGAATTTTACTTTTCTGGATACTTTGGTTCTTATCTGCTATTGCCTGTTGGTGTTTGCTGTTGCTTTTTATGCCTCCAGAAAAAAGTCTGGTGCGGAAGACTATTTTCTCGCAGGGAGGGGAGTCGGTTGGTTTGCTGTTGGTGCGTCTATTTTTGCTTCTAATATATCAAGCGAACACTTTATCGGATTGGCTGGTAGTGGTTTTGCATCTGGTTTCGGTGTAGCAAACTTTGAGATACAGGCAACTTTTATCGTTTTGCTGCTGGGTTATTTGTTTGCTCCATTTTACCTAAGAGCAGGTATTTTCACCGTCCCGGCTTTTATAGAAAAGCGATACAACAATGCCAGTAGATGGTACCTGACTATTGTGTCGATTTTAGCTTATGTCGCTACAAAGATTTCTGTAACCTTATTTGCTGGATCGTTGCTGCTGAAGTCGGTTTTGGGTTGGGATGTTTACACATCCTCAATTATTCTGGTCTTAATTACCGGAGTTTATACGATTGCAGGTGGTTTAAAAGCAGTGATCTACACGGAATTATTACAGACTTTTGTGTTGATCGCTGGTGCTATTGGACTTACTGTGACTGGAATTAACGAGCTGGGCGGCCTCACTGAACTTCAGTCTGTCGTACCTGCCGATCATTGGAACTTATTTAAGCCTGCTGATCATGGTGATTACCCCTGGACTGGAATTGTGTTTGGATTGCCGATTCTGGCAATTTGGTATTGGTGTACTGATCAGTTCATCGTACAGCGCGTCCTAAGTGCACACAACATCGACCATGCCATGAGCGGGTCAATATTTGCAGGCTACTTAAAGCTATTACCCATGTTTATCATGGTTTTACCGGGTATTGTCGCCTACGGGCTGTATGAAAAGGGAATGCTGCCTGGCGTGGAAACTCCTAATGATGCGTACCCGGCTTTGATAACGAATATTTTACCAATCGGAATCAGAGGCATTGTGATTGCCAGTTTACTAGCCGCTCTCATGTCTTCACTTGCTTCCTGCTTCAACAGCGGGTCAACTCTTTTTACATTTGATATTTATAAGAAAATCAAGCCGGAAGTTACTGATAAGCAGTTGGTAACAGTTGGCAGATTGGCTACTTTGGCGATGGTTTTATTTGGGATTATGTGGATTCCATTTATTGAATTGATCGGTTCGGGGCAGATATTTG
Source organism: Bacteroidota bacterium (assembly GCA_038525605.1). Taxonomy (GTDB): domain Bacteria; phylum Bacteroidota; class Bacteroidia; order Cytophagales; family Cyclobacteriaceae; genus JANSWY01. Next base: position 3,423 of record JBCBHL010000174.1, on the reverse strand, counting down.
TGTATCTTCAAAGTGTGCAGGCTTATGTCAGTCCGCCAATAACAGCGGTGTTTTTGTTAGGCCTGTTTTGGTCGAGAGGAAATGGAAAAGCTGCAATCATTGTGTTGATTACGGGTTTCTTTTTGGGCGCTTTTAGATTTACCATAGAGGTAATGAATAAAAATGGCGTGCTTGAGAGTAATTTTTTGAAAACGCTGGCATCAGTTAATTTCCTCAACTTATGCACTTTTATTTTCTTGTTTTGCTGTGCACTTTTTGTGATCATTAGTTTGTTGACGCCTAAACCATCGCATGAAAAAGTAAAAGGCATTACCTTTAAATACGTAGCTGAATCTGAAATAGAAGTGATTGAATCTCCTGTCTGGAAGCGTAGGAATCTGATCGCAGCAATCGGATTGATATTAGTGACAATTTTCATATATGTTATTTTCTGGTAGCATGGAGCAGAATTCTTTATTGGTATTAGGTTTAGATGTTGGAACTTCATTTGTAAAGGCAAGTGTCATGAATGAGGCAGGAGCATATGTGGGATCAGTTTCAGTTCCTGAAAAGGAAATGGCTATTGAGGTTGCTACAGCAGGATGGGCAGAACAGGAACCTGAAATGTGGTGGGACAATGTAGTGGAGGCAGTTCGAAAGCTAAAGTCTAAAGTGAGTTTTCAAAGCAGTCAGATCAAGGCGATAGGAATTACCTATCAGATGCATGGTCTTGTTTTGGTCGATAAGGATCAGGAGGTTTTACGACCTTCAATCATTTGGTGTGACAGCAGAGCTGTGCATATTGGTGATCAGGCATTCAGAGATCTTGGTACTGATAAATGTTTAAATGACTTTTTAAACTCTCCCGGGAATTTTACTGCTTCTAAATTGAAGTGGGTATTTGACAATGAACCCGAAGTTGCGGAGAAAATACATAAAGCAATGCTTCCCGGTGATTTTATCGCAATGAAAATGACGGGTGAAATCAACACAACGGTATCAGGTCTTTCTGAGGGAATTCTTTGGGATTTTAAGCGGAACAATATTGCGACTGAATTGCTTGAGTACTTCAAAATTGATTCCAATATTTTACCTGATCTAGTACCCACATTTGGCGTGCAAGGTCATCTATCAGGGTTATCCGCAGATGATCTTGGTTTAAGCAAGGGAACTCCGATAACCTATAGAGCAGGTGATCAACCCAATAATGCTTTTTCTTTGAATGTCCTTCAGCCAGGTGAAATTGCCGCTACTGCCGGGACTAGCGGTGTAATCTACGGAGTGGGTGATCAGCCAGTTACTGATCAACATTCGAGAGTAAATACATTTGCCCATGTCAATCATGGCGAAGAGGAAATCAGGCTTGGTACTTTGCTTTGTATTAATGGAACCGGAATTATGAATAGCTGGTTGCGAAAAACTTATTCATCTGGAGATATTTTGACTTACGAAAAGATGAATAAAATGGCCAAATCAGTTGAAGCGGGATCGGAAGGACTGCAGATTTATCCGTTTGGAAATGGAGCAGAAAGAATACTTAAAAATAGAGCCATCGGTGCCTGGATGGAAGGAATAAATTTCAATATCCATTCTGAAGCTCACATATTCAGAGCGGCACAGGAAGGAATAGTCTTCGCATTGAACTATGGCCTCCAAATTATGCGTGACATGCAAGTTAATGCGAAGGTTGTTAGAGCAGGGGAAGCAAATATGTTTCTCAGTCCTGTTTTTAGGGAGGTTTTTGTGAATACTACTGGTTGCGTCCTGGAGCTGTACAATACCGACGGATCGCTCGGTGCAGCGAGAGCAGCGGCTGTAGGTTTGGGGATTTTCAACTCGATCGAGGAAAGCTTCCGGGACTTTCACTATGAGTCTTGTTACGAACCTGATCCTCAGCTGATGAAACGATATAATGACCTGTATGAAAGCTGGTTAGAATCCTTAAATAAAAAATTAATATGAGTAATTATTTTTCTGGTGTATCTCCTGTCAGATTTGAAGGCAGAGAATCCGATAACCCAATGGCATTTAAGTTTTACGATGCGGATAAAGTAATCGAAGGCAAGCCGATGAAAGAGCATCTGAGGTTTGCAATTTCTTACTGGCATTCTTTCTGCAACGGGAATAGTGACCCGTTTGGAGTAGAAACCAGACCAATGCTGTGGCATGATTCAATCAACCCGATGGATAACGCCGTGAAACGAATGGATGCTGCGTTTGAGTTTTTCACCAAGCTTGGTGTAGAATACTATTGTTTTCATGACAGAGATTTTGCGCCCGAAGGGAATAGTATCGCTGAAAGTGAAAAGAACCTGCAGGTTTTAATCGATAAAGCCACAGGCCTTCAAAAGGACACAGGTGTAAAACTGCTTTGGGGTACGGCGAACCTCTTTACTCACCCACGATATATGAACGGTGCTTCAACAAACCCGGACTTTACCGTTTTGTGCTATGCAGCTGCTCAGATCAAGGCAGCTCTCGATGCAACGGTAGCGCTCGGTGGCGAAAATTATGTTTTTTGGGGAGGTAGGGAAGGTTACGGGAGCCTACTCAACACCAATACAAAAAGGGAGTTGGATCATATGGGACAGTTTTTGAGAACCTGCAGAGACTATGGCAGGAAAATAGGATTTAAAGGTAATTTTTTGATAGAGCCGAAACCAATGGAGCCATCAAAGCATCAATATGATTTTGATTCTGCCACCGTGATTGGTTTTTTACGAGAGCATGATCTGCTTGATGATTTTAAATTAAATATTGAAGCGAATCATGCGACTTTGGCGAGTCATAGCTTTGCTCATGAGCTGCAAATAGCTGCTGATCAAAATATGTTGGGAAGCATAGATGCTAACAGAGGTGACTATCAGAATGGTTGGGATACCGATTACTTTCCGACTGATTTGTATGATGCCATCTATGCGATGATGATTTTACTTGAAAACGGGGGAATTGCTCCCGGAGGGTTGAACTTTGATGCTAAAATCAGAAGAAACTCTACGGACCTGGAAGATCTGTTTATAGCTCATATTGGTGGGATGGACACTTTTGCCAGAGGTTTGTTGATAGCTCATGACATATTGACCAAATCGAATTACCAGAAAATGAAATCAGATCGTTATGCGAGCTTTGATACAGGAGTAGGTAACGATTTTGAGAATGGAAAACTTTCACTTGAGGATCTCCGATCGCATGCGATCAATGTTGGAGAACCTACCTCAACAAGTGGTAAGCAGGAATTACTGGAAAACCTGATCAATCAATACATTCGTTAGAGTTGCAAGATTTATAGCGCTTTCTTTCAGGGGCTGATTGCACGGTCGAAAAAAGGCTCGTTAACTTCGGTTTTTGTCCATTTGAGACTTCTCAAAGAAGTCAACGCTGGACGTAATAAGAAACAGAAGTTATTGAGCCTAACTTTTAGTTTTGTCTGGTCTTAAATGAACT
>JBCBHL010000173.1:0-14933 GCA_038525605.1 Bacteroidota bacterium | reverse complement strand
AAGTCAAGCCAAAAAAATCACCTCAGCCGGGTTTTTTGGCAGGCCAGCCCGCCTTTGCGCAGATTTTAAGCCTAAAAGCTACAGCTCATTTCCGAGACGGCGTATCAGAACTGTTTTTTACACAGATCTTTCTCAGGCAACAGTGATTCACAATTATGGATTAAATTTCAACTAATACTTCAACTGAAAATTTACGTAATAAATCTGTCGTGATTACCTTTAATTAAGTAAATTAAGAGTTGCGTGATTATACGGGAATGTCAATCGGATTACATATCGACAATAAAGGAGTATCATTTTGAAGAGAGGAGCCGTAAGTTAGTGCAAGGGAATCGGTAAGCCTCATTGTTCTTTTGATATATCCAACATTGATTTTTTGATTGATAGAGTAGACTTTCGTTTTTGATCAATACATCGTGAAAGTGGAATTGTTTTTTGTTCCTGAACGATGCAACAGTTTATGAAACAACAGCAGTTTCATACTTTTTAACCTAACTAATAATCAATAATGACCAATCGTAACACCAAGTGGATTAAAGTGCTGGACAATACAGAATCACTTCAGGAAGGAAGAGTAATGACTGTAAATGCCGGGCATAAGCAGATTTGTCTCACTCATTTTGAAGGAAAATTTTCAGCGCTGGATAATCGTTGTCCGCATCAGGGAGGCCCCCTCGGTGAAGGAAGTATTGAAAATGGACTCTTGAGATGTCCCTGGCATGGCTGGGATTATCACCCTTGCAGTGGATTGGCACCTGGCTTTGACGATGGCGTAGAAACTTTCAGTGTGAAAGTAGAGGAAAACGCAGTTTATGTAGGCCTGGAAGAGGAGGAAGCACATATCCGGACGATTTCCGATGTAATGGCCGAAACGATGGTCAATGCGGTTGTGAAGTATGTTTTTGGGATGGTTGGCCATTCCAACCTCGGTTTTGCCGATGCGCTGAAAAGGCAGGAGCAAAAAGGTAAACTAAAATTCATTGGAATCAGACATGAAGGAGCAGCTTCGTTTGCAGCATCAGCATATGGTAAATTAACCGGCAAGCCAGCAGCCTGTTTTACGATTGCCGGGCCTGGCGCTACCAATTTATATACGGGCCTTTGGGATGCCAAAGTGGACAGGGCACCCATTCTGGCATTGACGGGACAGGTTCAGACACAGGTAGTTGGAACCGGAGCATTTCAGGAACTGGATTTGGTAGCTGCATTCGAATCAGTAGCAGCATTTAATCAAAGGGTGCAATCAGACAGCAAACATGCAGAGTTAATGACACTCGCTGTAAAGCATGCAATCATCAACAGAGATGTTTCTCACCTCACCTTCCCCGACGAGGTGCAGGAAAAAGAATTACCGGAGGCTAAGGCTCAGACTCTGGAAAACAGAATCGCTAATCCTAAAATTCTCCCACCGGAGGAAGATGTTGCGAAAGCGGTAGAGATGATTGCCACAGCGAAAAACCCGGTCATCATATTGGGACATGGAGCTAAGTTTGAAACTGACGAGATTATCAAACTGGCAGAAAAGCTCAACAGTCCGGTGCTCACTACCTTCAAAGCAAAAGGCCTTATTGCCGATAGTCACCGATTGGGATGTGGCGTTCTGGGGAGAAGTGGGACACCAATTGCTTCTTATTTTATGAATGAAGCGGATCTGCTCATTGTTTTTGGCTCCTCATTTTCCAATCATACGGGTATTACATCCAAGATTCCAACCATTCAGGTCGACTTTGATCGATTGGCATTGGCAAAATTCCACGCTATTGATTTGCCAATATGGGCGGAACTCGGACAGACTGCTAAAATATTCAATGAACAACTGGCAGAGCGGGCCATTCAGTCGACAGACCAGACAGCCGCAATAGCAGAGCGATGGGCGATTTGGAAAAAGGAAAAAGCCAAGAGGCTGACAGAAGACAATGGAAATGGCGTAAGTTCTGTAGCTGTTTTTGAAGCCATGAATCAATTGATTCCTGCCGATGCGGCTATAGCAGTAGACGTAGGGAACAACACCTACTCTTTCGGCCGCTATTTTGAATGCGAAAATCAGTCCATTGTAATGTCTGGCTATCTCGGTTCTATTGGATTTGGCTATGCTGCTGCGATGGGATTATGGGCCGCTACGGAAGGACAGGACAAAACGGTGGTTGCCGTAACAGGTGACGGTGGATTTGGGCAATATATGGGCGAACTGGTAACGGCAGTGAAATACAAAATGCCTATCAAACACATTCTATTAAATAATAGCCAGCTGGGTAAAATATCAAAAGAACAGCGATCGGGGGAATTTGATGTCTGGCAAACTGATTTACACAATCCGAATTTCTCCCAATTTGCAGAAAACTGTGGTGCGCTGGGAGTGAGAGTTACCAGGAAGGAAGATATGGAAGCGGGATTGAGGAAGATATTGGCACATGATGGTCCTGCGATGCTGGAAGTGATCACCGATCCATTGTTAATCTGATCATGCTGCAGTCGATCACAATTTTACTTTCCCTGTCGGCTCTGTTCAGCTTCATCAATTATAAGTTTTTGAAGCTGCCCGGTACAATAGGGGTGACATTGCTGGCAATCCTGCTGGCTATCCCAATGGGGTTGCTGGAGTTATTCAATCCCCCGGTATTTCATCAAACCTGTCAGGTGGTGGTAAATCTGGATTTCAGAGAATTACTGATGGATTTCATGCTGAGCTTTATGCTCTTTGCCGGAGCAATGCATGTCAGAATTCAGGATTTGAACGAGTCTAAAAAGGCTATTATTTCCTTTGCTTCTCTTGGCGTGTTGATATCTACTTTTATAGTAGGAGGCTTATTGTACGGAGCGAGTTCACTGCTGGGGTTTGAAATATCTTTTCTGTATTGCCTGTTATTTGGCGCATTGATTTCTCCAACTGACCCGATAGCAGTGCTGGCCATCATGAGTACGCTGGGTGTCAATAAGAAATTGGAAACGAAGATAGCGGGAGAATCACTGTTCAATGATGGAGTAGGTGTGGTGGTTTTTGTGAGTATCCTGAACATCATTAATTCCAGTGAAGCATCTTTTTCCGGTGTTGAAATTTTGAAGCTTTTTGGTGAAGAGGCTATCGGCGGACTTGTCTATGGATTGGTATTGGGATATCTAGGTTTTCTGCTTTTGAAGATGGTGAATAAAGAACCTAAAATAGAGGTACTTTTAACGCTTGCCATCGCTTTGGGAGGCTATGCCCTGGCAGATGCAATCCACATCTCAGGACCATTGGCAATGGTGGTTGCCGGATTGTTGATTGGCAATAAAATCAATGATCAGGCTTTTGATGCAGAAAGCAGGAAAGAATTCAGAATGTTTTGGGAAGTGCTGGACGAAGTGTTCAATACGGTGTTGTTTGTTCTGATAGGTCTGGAGATTCTGGTTATCAGCTTTGAAACTGATTATATAATGTCAGGTGCAATTGCCATCTTCATTGTCTTGTTTGCCCGGTTCGCCTCGGTAGCGGGTGTACTGCAAATTCTGAAGCCCGACCCTGATTTATCCTTCGGAAAAACAATTCAGATACTCACCTGGGGCGGGTTGAGAGGAGGTATTTCCATCGCTTTAGCGATTTCACTGGAGCCTTCTCCATACAGAAGTTATCTGATCGCAATTACCTATATTGTTGTAGTGTTTTCAATTTTGGTGCAGGGGTTGACTATGAAGCCGCTTATTAAAAAACTGAATATTGGATGACAAAGATCGGTGATTACGAAAGAATGATTAAATCAATTTAATCTCATTGCTAAATGATTTCTAATGAAAGTTAAATATATTAAAATGAAAAAACTGCTGCTTTTTGTCCCTGCCTTGCTATTGGTATTGCTGGTAAATGGACAGGAAATAAACCTTTCAGGTAAATGGACTAAAAAATCCTATACCGTCAACGGTAGCTGGAAGATCACAAAATCAGGAAATACTTATCAGGTGACACTGGATAATGACTTCAAGACCAAAAGTGCTCCTGATCTGAAAATATTTTTATCGAAGAAAGAAGCCGGACAGCTAAACTCTAAAAATGCCACTGATGGTGCTGTTCTTGTAAGCAAACTCAACAAAGCTTCTGGCGGGCAATCCTATCAGATCAGCGAATCTGTTGACCTGTCACAATATAAATCCATTCTCATTCACTGTGAACAGTATTCAGTGTTATGGGGTGTTGCCAATCTTACTAACCAATAAAAATGATCATAGAATACAAAAATTATCAGGACTTAAAAGAACCCATTGAAATTGCCAGGCTTGATACCCTGGAAGAAAAGAAACCCTCCCATGCGCAGGTGCTGGGTACTGATTTGGTAGTCATTAAATATGGCAAGCAGGTATCAGTTTTATATGGCAGGTGTCTGCACAGAGGTGCATTACTCTCTGATGGCTATATCCGTGGTAATAACCTTATCTGCGGGGTACATAACTGGGATTATAGAATGGACACTGGTGTGAGTGAGTATGCTCCCGACGAGCGATTGCATAAGTTTCTGCCGGCGATTAAGGATGGTGCTGTTTTTCTTGATCAGATGGATGTCGCTGAATTCGAAGAGAAGGAGATACCACCACGGTTTAATGAAGATGAGTACCTAGGCAAATATGATGATACACATCCGGAAGACACCGAGCCCTATACCCGCTACATTCATGCATTGGCCAAAAACGGGCTGGAGGAGTTTGGGCATCACGGACAAACCACGGCGATGGGGATTGATAGAAATACACTCCCTCTCTGGTCGGATATACAGGTATTACCAGCTCAGCTTAGCAGGAAGCCATTACTCGACGGTGATGCTGTCGCGACAAAGGTCGTTATTGGGAAAGGTGCTAAGAAACCACTGGAGTTAGACATTCCGATATTTGTGTCCGATATGTCATTTGGAGCTTTATCGAGGGAGTCGAAACTGGCTTTGTCGAAAGGTGCTGAAATGGCTGGAACCGGCATCTGCTCCGGAGAAGGAGGTATGCTGGAAGATGAGCAGGCAGCTAATTCAAAATATCTGTATGAGCTGGCATCAGCAAAATTTGGTTTTGAATGGGATAAAATGAAGCAGGTTCAGGCATTTCATTTCAAAGGCGGACAAGGTGCTAAAACAGGAACTGGGGGTCATCTGCCGGGAGAGAAGGTAAAAGGTGAAATCGCCAGAGTCCGGGGTTTGGAACCAGGCACGGCTGCAATCAGCCCTGCAACTTTCACGGACCTGAGGACAGCCGCAGACTTTAAAGAATTTGGTGATCAGGTAAGAGAAGTGAGTGGTGGAATCCCTATCGGATTTAAAATTGCAGCCAGCAGAATAGAAGAAGACATAGACTTTGCGTTAGAGGTTGGAGTCGATTACATCATTCTCGATGGAAGAGGTGGAGGAACCGGTGCTGCTCCCATTATCCTGCGCAACCATATCAACGTGCCTACCATTCCGGCATTGGCAAGGGCCAGAAAACACCTGGACAGAAGAGAGGCCATTGATGTGAGTCTGATCATTACCGGAGGCTTAAGAGTACCCTCCGATTTTGTGAAGGCGCTGGCATTGGGAGCCGACGCAGTGGCTGTTTCCAATTCCGCTTTGCAGGCAATTGGTTGTTTGGGAATGAGGGCTTGTCACACTAATAATTGCCCTGTTGGAATTGCCACTCAAAAAGAAGAATTAAGGGCCAGGCTGGAAATCGACAAATCAGCACAACGGCTTTATAACTTTTTTGATGCTTCCGGTTCGCTGATGAAAGTGCTGGCAAGGGCATGCGGTTATGACGACATCAATCAGTTTAATGCCGATGACCTGACCACATTCAATCACGATATGTACAGACTCACCGGAATAAGATACGCAGGAATTAACCCATGATGATAGAACTGATAGTTGATGTATTTCTGTGGTCGTTGGCATCCTACCTGGTCGCAGGGCTGGTTTTTGCTACCTATTTTTTAGTAAAGGGTGCACCATTAATTGATGAAGGAACCAGAGATACCCCGTGGCATTTTAAAGCGATTATTTTGCCCGGAGTAATTTTGCTCTGGGTCGTATTGTTGATGAAACTGATGAAGAAATAATGACAGGATACCAACGCAAAAGACATTTGATTATCTGGCTGGCCATAGGTTTGCTATTGCCATTGCTATTTGCCTACGGCTATTATAACAATCGAAAGCAGGTAGATCATAAAACTCAAACAGAGGTAAACCCATGAGTGTATCGTATACTTCCGTTTTATGGAACAAACAAAAAAAGAGATACGACTTGGCTCTGCTGAGTTTTGTGTTGTTGTTTCTGCTGTTGTTTACCATGTTGAATGTGGTTCTGAACCCTGAAATCACCTTCGAAACTTTGATCATCAGAGCCTTTGGACTATTGGCGCTGTTGCTTTTGCATCTCATACTACTGATAGGCCCACTGAGCAGGATCAATAAGCAATATCTGATTGTTTTGTACAACCGGAGGCATCTGGGCGTTACCATGTTTTTGATGGCAGCTATCCACGGAGTATTCAGCATCATGAATTTTCATTCGTTGGGAGATATGAACCCGGTCCGGTCAGTCTTTTTATCCAATGTAGCATACAATTCATTTCAGGATTTTCCTTTTCAGGTATTGGGATTTTTTGCGCTGGGAATTCTCGCGCTGATGGCCTGTACCAGTCACGACTTTTGGTTGAAGAACCTGAGTCCGAAAATCTGGAAAGCCCTGCACATGTTTGTTTACGTCGCTTATGTGCTGATTATTTTGCATGTTTTACTGGGTGCTCTTCAAAATGAAGTTTCTCCGTTGATAGCAGCGATGATTTTTACAGGATTGATTGCTGTTTCTGCTGCACATGTCTATGCTGGCGTCCAGGAGAATAAAGCTTCTAAAAACGATCATCCTGCTGACTGGGTGAAAGTTTGTACGCCGGAAGAAATAGCAGAAGACCGGGCTAAGATCGTCACCTTGACAGATGAAAGAATAGCCATTTATAAATACGAAGGAAAGCTTTCAGCAGTTAATAATTACTGCAGACATCAGGGTGGACCAATCGGTGAAGGTAAGATCATCGATGGATGTATTACCTGTCCGTGGCACGGCTATCAATATCTCCCTGGAAATGGACAGTCTCCACCGCCTTTTAAAGAAAAGCTGGAAACATACTTTTTAAAGATAGAGGACGGCATGATTTGGGTAAACCCAATTCCCAATGAGCCCGGAACTCCTGTAGAACCGATAACATTGACAAAATGAAGGATGATTTTTACATTGGCTGGCAGGATAAAGCACCAAAGGGTTTTGGCAGGAAGGGATTGTTTTTCTTCCTTGGAGCACTGCTAATAGCTGTTTTGTTTACGGTAATCTATGTGCCATCACAACAGAAGTTTTCTAATAGCATATTTGAATATGGTTCGTTAACGGAGCTGAAGGGCCAATTAGTCGATTATCCGGTAATAGGTTTAAGCACAACTGTTGATGGTGAAAAGATCACGGTACCGCTGGTAGGGTTTGGTAAAAAAGGAGCAGATGCAGTGATGGAACATCTTGTTGATCAACTGGAAAGTCCCGTAGCAGCGTATGAGGTAACATTGCGTGGCACGCTGATCAAGTACAACGGAAAGGTATGGATGGAACTGACCGAGGAAAATGAAAGCATTCTCTCATACAGTAGAAATTCTGCATCGGCTGGACCGGAGGTGGTGAACCTCGGTCAACAAAAGATTGTCGGCGAAATAGTAGATCCCAAGTGTTTTTTTGGAGTCATGAAACCTGGTTTTGGTAAGATCCACAGGAGTTGCGCGGTGCGGTGTATTTCCGGTGGCATTCCACCTGTCTTGGCTGTCAGACAAGGGAATAGATACGTGGATTATTATTTCCTGACCAATCAGAATGGTAATCACCCGGGGCGGGATATTTTGAAGTTTGTTGGAAAGTCCGTTACTATCAATGGAGAGGTGGAACAGGTAAACGATTGGAAAAACATCAGACTAGGGTCTGATAATATCCAAAATCAGATTGCGATGCTTCCGGCAATGGATATAGCTGTCTGTAAGTAATCTTTTGATATGATCAGCTTTCTGATTGATGTAACCGGACGATTGACGGTAGTTTACAGATCGAGCAAAACCTTTGTTTCAAATAGCTTCTTCAAACAATCACCGCATTTCATTGATTATTTAAATGGAAAAATATTGGGATTACCCTAATTACTTTTCTATGATTAATGAACTACATCTAAAATACTCCTGGCTACTTTAAATAAATGCTCAAAGAAACCTTAAAACATATTATTCCATTCGAAGAAGATACCCTGGATATTTTTGCTGACTTGTTTACAGAACAGCAGTATCGTAAAGGGTCCGGGTTTGCCGTGAAAGGAGAGTATTCAAGAAATATTGCTTTTATCAAATCAGGGGTATTGAGAGCCTATTACAGAGATGGTTCAGGCAAAGAGTACAATAAAACTTTTTTTACTGAAGGTAACTTTGTGGGAGCTTATTCTTCATTAATTACTGCTGACAAAAACCTGATTGATATTGATTGCCTAACCGATTGCACTTTACTGGTGACTGCATATCGTCAGGTAACAGAATTGTATGATCGATATCCGCAGGTTGAAAGACTGTCACGGATTTTAGCAGAACAGTTTTTTGTGCGAAAAGAGAAACGGGAAATCGAATTGGTTACCCTTCAGGCCAAAGATCGATATGTCATCTTTCAAAATGAACATCCCGCACTGGAACAGTTGATTCCACAATACCACATTGCATCTTATTTAGGCGTGAGTCCTACCCAACTAAGCAGAATAAGAGCAGAGAAGTAATCATCTGACCGCTTTTCTTTACCTATGTAAATGGAATTCCATATGCTGTGATTGATTTTTGTATCTCAGTTATCAGGGTTAAAATATGGAATTAGAAGGAAATAAACTGCTCATTACAGGAGCTACATCAGGCATAGGAGAGGCTTTGCTAAAAAGGTTTCTTCAGTTAAATAATCAGGTAATTGCCGTAGGCCGAAACAGTGAAAGACTTGCTGAACTTGCAAAGGCAGATAAACGGGTGATTCCTTTTTGCTGCGACCTTTCGAAAGTAAAAGAGCTGGAAAAGCTAATGGGCTTTTTAAAAGAAGAGCATTTGGATACGAATATACTCATCAACAATGCAGGTATTCAATACAATTATGAGTTTGAGGCAGAGCATCAGCTTCTCGATAAAGTGGTTTATGAAATCAATGTCAATTTTACAGCGCCACTCAGACTGATTGCCATGATGATACCCGTCCTCAAATCCAATAAAAATTCGGCGATTGTCAGTGTATCCTCCGGTTTAGGACTGGTGCCGAAAAAGCAGGCGCCTGTCTACTGCGGTACCAAAGCCGGCATTCATATTTTCTCAAAAGCTTTGCGATATCAGTTGAAGCGTATTAAAGTTTTTGAGATTATACCGCCATTGGTGGATACTAACATGACTGCCGGAAGGGGCAAAGGAAAAATATCACCGGATCAGTTAGTAGATGAGTTTATCAGGGCTTTTCGTAAAAACAGGTTTGAGGTCAATATCGGAAAGGTGAAACTATTGAAGTTCATCAATCGATTGAGCCCGGCACTGGCGGATCGTATCATGAAAAACGGAGGGAGTAAATGAAACCGTTATTAAGACTCATGCTGGTACTGGCAATTGTTTTTGCTTCTACCTTCATCATCATTCGTTTATCAGGAGCATTTAGTGAAGATGATATCAGGAGATGGCTGGAAGACGCCACTACCATAGACCCTGTTTATGTAGCATTGGCGGTGATTTTACTTTTAGCTATTGATCTCTTTATTGCGGTTCCAACGCTTACGATCTGTGTACTTGCAGGCTATTTTTTAGGTTTTTATTGGAGAGCTTTTAGTGCATCAGCGGGTTTGATGTCGGCAGGCCTGATAGGTTATGGAATCAGCAGGTCATTTGGAGAAAAGATTTTAAGAATTATTATCCGGTCGGAGCAAAAAAGGAAAGAAGTCATCACAACTTTCAACCAATATGGATTGGCCATGATTTTGCTGAGCAGGAGCTCTCCGATTTTTCCCGAAGTATGTGCTTGTATGGCAGGAATAACCAGGATGAGATTCCTGAAATTTTACCTGGCATGGTCTGTCAATAGCATCCCATACGCGGTAGTTGCTGCTTATTCAGGGTCCATCAGCAGCTATGATAACCCCAAACCGGCTATTTATACAATGATTGGCCTTTACCTGTTTCTGTGGCTAATATGGTTCGTTTACAGAAAAAGAGATCGGTTTTTTAGCAGACAATAAGTTTAGTTGGCATCAGTTTAGTTCCTTGTAGAAAGCGTAATAGAACACTTTTTTGTGCGCATGATATTTGGTTCCTGAACTTCCACGAAACCCTTCTTTCTGCTCAGAAGAAGTAGTAGCTATTGCGACTGTCTCATCGTGATTTTATGTCAGTTGGGTCGACGCAATCTATGCCTACAACTAAATAAACAGGAGTAGCCTGTTTATTTAGCATCGGGTTTGGAATCACCGTAAACTTTCAATTCCGGGAATGGCTTCAAATCTTCCGGCGGTCTGGTATCGAACCTGTAATCCTCGAAAGTTAATTTGTACAAATGTTTCTTTGCCTTCTTAGGGTTCAGCAGCTGAATGACAATCTCCGTAGGAAGTTTGATGCCAGGTTCTGTCTCCTCCCGGTTCAGAAATCTCACAGTTCCCATTGCCATATTTGGTGGGAAGGGCATAAAGAAGTCTCTAATCGTCAGATGACAGAGGTCTACATGCTTCGTATCCTGATTGATGTAGATGAGCCATTGATCATGTGCCTTATGGGGTTTGGGATCCTTCCATGTGACATATACCAAATCATATTGCTGACCTTCAAATTCTTTTGTTCCGGCGTAAGTGATCACATCGGCGCTTAGCAGCCGATACGGAGTTTCCAGTATGTAATGAAAAGTGGCAAGCCCCCATGACCGCCGCGGGTCTTTTTTCAGCTCCAGCTCTTTCCCTGGAAGCTGACGGTAAGATTCCCACGATTGCAATCCAAAAACAGCATCTTTTTTCCGACCGCTTAAGTATCTGGATTGTCCGTTAAAGGAGCCTACCTCCAGCAATAAACGCATCGGCTTGTTTCTTGCTCCCGGAAAGGAGTGCAGCGGCATGCTACTCCACGGAAACCGCCAGTCAAAAGTCATGGTTGTTTCTACAGTGCTGATGGATTCGAAATTGTTGTATCCCATCGCTTCAATTGATTGCTTTAGCAGTGACAAGCCTTTTTCTTCGTCGCTGTCAGAAAGTTTACCTTTTACTAATTCAGGCCTGACATCTGCCAGCTTGCACGAGTATAGCAATGCGATTGTAATGATCAATAATAGATTTTTCATATTCGGGAATGTTAGAAGTGTTTTTGGTACCACGAGGAAATTCCCTCGCCTATTTCATGTGGATATTGTTCCTGGATGTAGTGTTTGCCCTTTCCTAAATAGATGACATCCAGGTTTTTCCAGGTAGCCTTAATTTTTTCTGCCTCTTTCTTTTTGATGATCATACCTGGCTTTACATGAAACATCAACTTAGGAATAGTAGTAGTTGGATTATATTCAGCATATGACTTTATCACCTGATGGCTGAATTCCGGTTCACCGCCGATAGCGATTTGTGTGGGCCAGACACGTACCGGTTTTCTATCTTCTTTTTTAAGATAGGGTGCCCGGTAGTGATCCATCTCTTCCTTGGTAAGCTTGCGACCCGCCATCATCGGAATGAACTTATCGACAAAGAAGTTCTTTTCTACAATCATCTTTTCACCCTTTTTGGGATGCCTGAAACGTTTGAATAAATATCGCTCTATCAGGTTGGCTTCTTTCCATTCTATGGGGCGGGTAATGGCTTCCAGAAATACTATTCCCGCTACATTATCAGGATTTCTGCGTGCGTAGTGGAATCCAATGCCTGAACCCCAATCCTGAATAACCAGGATGATATGCTTTAAGTCCAGCTTTTCGATGAAAGCATCGATGTATCTGATGTGGTCGGCAAATGTATAATCGATATCAGGTTTGTCGGATTTGCCCATGCCTATCAAATCCGGAGCGACGGCTCGTGCCTGGTTTGCAACATAGGGAATGATATTCCGCCAGAGATAACTGGAAGTAGGATTGCCATGCAAAAATAAAAAGGTATGTGATGCATCTTGTGACCCCTCATCTACATAGTGAATTCGGGAGTTCAGCACCACTTCGTATTTCCCATCAAATGGAAATGCCGCTGATATTGCCTTGTCAGACTTCTTGACCTGACCAAACGCAGTTGTCGTCATAATGAATGTTATTAAGGATAATATGATGCTCATTACCCAATGATTTTTGGGTATAAAAATTATCTAAATGGGTTTGAATGAAGCTTGCAGAAGCTAGAGATCTATCATCTCTCTCAAGTTTTTGTCGCCCAGAACAGCACTGATCACTTCTTCAGTGGTGATTTGCTCTTTCATAGGGTGCTCCCTGTACAGAGTTGCATAAGCCTGATCGGCACTGATTTGCAATTCTTCCAGTTTGGTGGATGTGAAGTCTTCTATTCGATGCTTGAAATCGTCATTCCAGATGAGTTTATCCGGATCTACAATACCTCGCTCGATGAAGCCCTTGGTTTTCTTCTTACATCTGCAGGGGTTGTCTGTATTCACTAATCCACATCGGTTATTCATCCATTGATACAGGTCTTTGCGAATGCGACTAAGCTTCTTTCGGAAGTTGTCTTTGGAGATGTCAAATATCGTGGAACCCAGGTTATGATCGATCTGGAATAGTTCCCCAACGACATACAATAGCCGGTCTTCCCTGGAAAGACACATCAGCATGCCAGTGGTACATTTGATCTTTGTTTCTCTGGAGTAGATCTCCGACTCCTCTGAATCACCATCGGATAGTAGTTGGTCAGGAACATCATCTATGAAATTGAAAAACTGACTGAAGGATTTGATGTTGTTTTCGGTTTTGGACTTTTTCTGATCGAGAATATAGTTGAATGCCAGGCGATATAACCATGGAGTAAACGCGCCTTTTTGTGCATCATATTTAGCGAGGTTTGTGGTAATCTTTATCAGAATGTCCTGAGTCATGTCTTTGGCACGTTCCACATCGCCTATCATTTTGATCGCAATATTGAATATAAACTGATTATGAATCTCAAGCAGTTGATTCAGTGCTTTTCTGCTTCCTGCTATTGCCTGATTGATTAGTTCGATGTTAGCCTGTTCATCCGGTGATGAACTAAGTGGGTTTTTTCTTGATATCTCCATCATATTGATCTTATAATAGAAATACGAAATAATGAAACAGGTGTGACAAAAACGATTGAAGAAAAGTGTTGGTAAAATGAAAATTCTATTGTCAAAGCGTGTTTATTGGTAAAGGTTAAAGCGATTCGCATGACCAGAGACTAATGTCAGAATTTAATGATTCTGAAGAGTATAAATTTCCGCATGTGGAATCTGGTTGTCAGTATTTTAAAAACTGAAAGATGATTGAAAATACCGACTTTTAGGTATTGCCATCAATGAGACTTTTCTTCTTTTTTGTAATCTCATTTAAGGTGATGTCGGAGTTTGTCTTCTGACAATTTTCAATCATCATGTGAGATTATATTCAATAGGTACTATGAGGATCAGTCAATTTCAGAAATATTCACAGAAAGAAAATACAGTAACTAACAATGTCTTGTTGATGTTGTCCAGATTAAACGACCTGAATGTTAATTATTACAAAACCTTAATTGAGCGACTTAACGAAGGCAATAAACAGCAGGATTACTATCCCCAACCAATCTTTTCTCAACAGATTGGTGTTGGGAATGGCATTGTAGATGGACATATAGAAGTAAAAGCTTCTAAGATATTGATAGAAACCAAACTAAATCAAAAGGAATTCATCGGTAAGTTGGTGAAGTATGCTGATGTTTTCGATGCGCACAGTCAGAACCAGTTGTGGCATTTGAGTTCGACAAAATTTAGTGAAAAGGAAGTAGAGGAGATCAATGCAGCGTTAAAGGAGCTTTATCCTTATGAAATTCAGTTTAATAACCTGTTGTTTTCCGACCTGATCGAGAATTTGGAAGGAATATATGAGGAGCATGTACATGATCAGGAGTTGAAATTGTTGTTTGATGATTTCAGGGCTTATTGCTACGAAAGCGATTTGGTGTCGGATGAGGAATTTAAATTATTGTTTGCTCCAACAGGCTTTTCTTATGATTGGAATATCAGGCATAAAATTTATTATTGTCCGGTCCACTGGCATAGCCAAAGGTTTAGGTTTTTCGGGTTATACAATTGGAAATCGGTTCGAAGTATTTCGGAAATAGAGACCACTATAGTAGCTGACTACTATGCTGCAACCCAAGAATTAGTTGTTCACAGTGAAGGTCACACAGAAGATCAAATAATGCGATTGAGAAATGGACTGGTTGAGTTAGGAGAAGACCACTACGGATTAAAGTATTACCTGTTTCCAATCCATTCATTTTACCTGACAGATTTCAGAAAGACCTCACATGGAGGCATTCAAGGCTATCGATACAAAGACCTTCGCGATTTTCTGCCAATGGAAGGGACTATAAACCTTGTGGCAGTTGCGGAGGATTTGAAGCAAGTTACATGGAAGTAGAGTAGGTGATCGATTTTGTTTGACCGGACCTGCTGATTATCTTACTTTGACAAATAATATATAAACGAAAAAAGGTTTTTTTACAAACCGACACCCAGGAAAAAAAAATCCCCGTCATTTTTAGCAAACCGACCATAGGAAAAAGGAAAAAAGATGCAGATTTTGTCATTCCTACTTTGGGAAGAAAGAAATCAGTATTCGATTTTTCCAAACCCACTATCAGGAAATGAAAATTTTTTATCAATTTCATCAAACTGATCATCGGCAAATCAAAAACGACAAATAATTTTATGTTTCCGAGGATCAGTTTGATGA
>JBCBHL010000172.1:0-14942 GCA_038525605.1 Bacteroidota bacterium | reverse complement strand
ATATTTCAAAATTCTGTGATGAGGTAGTGAAAGAGTTTGACGAAATTCCTGAAGTTCGACAGACAGATCTTTTGAAACTTACTCAATATATCAGATCCAAATTTGATAATGATGAAATACCTAAGTTGATTGTTATCTGCACGCATAATTCAAGAAGGAGTCATCTGGGACAAGTTTGGTTGTCGGTAGCAGTGAGGTATTTTGGTTTGCCTAATATTCAGACTTTCTCGGGAGGTACTGAAGCTACAGCTTTTAACACTAGAGCTGTTGCTGCCCTTAAAAACGTTGGGTTTGAAATTACTGATACTGGACGGGGTAGTAGTAATCCTACTTATTTTATAAAGTACGATCAAAAGACACCAGCCTATCAGGCATTTTCAAAAAAATATGATAGTTCACCGAATCCACGTGAGGGCTTTGCGGCAATTATGGTATGCTCGGAAGCAGATCAGGGTTGCCCTGTGGTGACAGGCGCTGATTTCAGAATTTTCCTACCATACGACGACCCAAAGGCTTTTGACGAGACTGACATTGAATCTGCTAAATATGCCGAAAGATGTCGACAGATTGCCAGAGAGATGTTGTTTGTTACCAGTAAGATTTATGCATAAGTTTTGAAAAAGTACGTAGCTGAGCTTCTGGGCACTTTTATGCTCGTTTTTTGCGGAACTGGTTCAATTGTTATCAACGAGGTTTCCGAAGGAGTCGTCGGTCATGGAGGGATCGCATTTACTTTTGGGTTAATCGTTGCGGCAGTTATCTACGCCTTTGGTAGTTTGTCAGGTGCACACATTAACCCAGCGGTCTCAATCGCCTTTTCTGTAGTTGGCTTGTTCCGGGGAAAAGACGTTTTGCCTTACATTCTGGTACAAATTACGGGAGCGATACTCGCCTCACTATTATTACAATTACTTTTTCCGATGCAGCAATCTTTGGGTGAAACGCTCCCTTCTGGAAGTGTTCTTCAGTCTTTTGTGCTGGAACTGATCTTAACCTATATTCTGATGCTTGTTATTCTGTTCGTCAGCCAGCAGGATGACGTAAAGCAGTTTACAGGCTTTGTAGTGGGCGGGGTTGTGCTGATGGAGGCCTGGTTTGCTGGTCCGATATGCGGAGCTTCCATGAATCCGGCCAGATCTATCGGTCCGGCAATTGTATCGGGGAATTTTTATGCACTCCAGATCTATATTATTGCACCCGTTCTTGGAGCAGTTATGGCATCATTCACCTGGAAATACCTCAAATCCTAATCCATTATTGCCATTTAATCGACGCTGGGTTTGAAACCCGTATTTTTGCAGTAGATCAAAAGAGGAACTTAGAAGGGAGTTTAAATATCTGTAGCGGCTACTGGCTATAGTTGGATTGATAACATATATCAATTTTGTAAATAATTGATTTTCAATTTTTTAGAGAAAATATTTGCTTTTTTTGAAGAAAAAATTTGACTCTTACCTTACGTCATAGCCTATGTTTGTTATGAATTCAATGGAATAGCAAAGTGAAAAATTATTCAGTAAAAGAATTGGCCCTGCTGGCAGGAATTACAGTAAGAACGCTTCATCATTACGATCGGATCGGATTACTGAAGCCAGGAGTAAGGACTCGAAAAGGATACAGGCAGTACGGAGAAACAGAACTGCTCAAACTTCAGCAGATTATGATTTACAAAGAAATGGATTTTTCGCTTCGTGAGATCAAAAATCTTCTTGAAGCACCAGATTTTGATGTGTTAAGCGCGCTGGAAGATCACAAAAGAAACATTGCTAAGAGAAGAAAGAGATTAAGCAATCTGCTCATTACATTGGATAAAACAATTCATCATTTAAAAGAAGGAATTATGTTAGATCCTAAAGAGTTATACGAAGGATTTCCCGATGGAAAGGGAGAATCCTACAGAGAAGAAGCATTGGAAAAATGGGGAGATGCCGTAAAAGATTCGGAAAAAAGCCTGATGCAAATGAGTAAACCTGATTTTAACCAGCTAAAGCAAGACTTTGACGATTGCTGGAGGAAACTGGCTTCCTACGTAGGCAGAGACTATCGGGACCAGGAATGTCAGGAAGAAATTGCAAAGCATTACAGGTATATTCTGCAATTTTGGGGAGTTCAAAACCTACAAGAAGATCATAAGAAACCATATTTAGGTCTTGCTGATCTATATATAAACGATGGTAGGTTTACTGAAATCGATGGGAAGCAAGTGGCTGGCTTTGGTGAATTTCTGAAAAAAGCGATGACTTTTTTTGTTGAAAATTCAGAAGAGTAACAATTGAGTAGGGAGTATCGGATATTGATCAGACACATAATAATTGACATTCTATCGGGTTTAATGATTATGAGGATTGTTATATGTTTGATCTCCTGCTGTGCTTGGATCATGTTAATTGCCTGTACAGAAGACCAGGAAGGTGAAGTGCTGATCGATCAGGTCGTAACTGTTTTTGAAGATGGGTTCGAATCTGCCATCGATGATTTCACAGACCTGTTTCCACAGGACAGATCACGTTGGTCAAATGTTCAGGTTGTAAACTCCGAAAGTGGAGAAAATGAAATTGGCTTAAGTCAGGATATTGTTCTGTCTGGTAGGAACTCCCTGCGTATTTTCAGCAATCAATCGCAGCAAACTCTATCTAAAGTGGATATTGAGAAAGGCGAATTGAATCTCACTGAGGGTTCTATGGTTACAATAGAAGCTAATTTTTACATAACTACTACCAGCAATATCAAGGATATTTTTCTGATGGATTTGGAATGTTGCTCCTGTTGGGATCCCGATGTTGCCGATAATCAATGTCCCGGCATCAGGTTGATCATGAGCGGTGACAATGACTTCCTTTCCATTGAGAGAGGAAAGATTTTGGAACCTACCATTTTGCAGGCGGATGTGCCTTTTCCAAGAAACGAGTGGGTAAAGGTGAAATGGGAAATGGTTCTGTCTCCGGAAATTGATGGAAGTAATAAACTTTATATCAACGATCTGTTAGTGATTTCATCAGAAGGGATAAACATGCCCAATGCAGAATCATTCAGGGATGAATTTGCCAAAAACGGTATCGATTTTCAACTACAAGAGCCTCTGTTTTATGAAAGAGTACAAATAGGCGTAACAGCGAACGCGTCACTATCAGACATTGAAATGTATGTGGATGATGTTGAAATAGTGAATGTGAAGTAGCTAAGTTGCTATTTTAGTTCCGTAATAACCGAACATAATATCCTCAAAGACGTTATCAGTCTATAACTAAAAGAATTTATGATTGATTTTCAGATAATTGTAAACTTTTGATAATGTCTGGTTTTATTGGAATCTACATGATTAAATAACATGATTCACTATTAAAATACTCTAATTATCCATAAATTCACCTATTATTATATTATACAGTATTACAATGAAAACAGGAAAAGTAAAATTCTTCAACGATTCTAAAGGTTTCGGCTTTATTGTTGATGATGAAACAGGTAAAGAGTATTTTGTTCATGTGTCCGGTTTGATCGACGAGATTAAGGAAAATGATAGCGTAGAATACGACCTGAAAGAAGGTAGAAAAGGATTAAATGCAGATAAAGTAAGAGTAATCTAATCTTATTTCATATAAAACTTTTTATTGGAACCCTTTCGAAAATGATGAAAGTCAGAATCGAAAGGGTTTTTTTCTGGATCAGAAATCATCGTATTGCTTATCTACCTTTGTACGATCGTCACATAAAGATTTTCATTGATTAACAAACCATAAGAAGTAAAACATCTGACCTGGTGCACAAAATCGTATTATTTTCTACTTCAGTTTTCAGAATGTTTATTCATGACCGTACAGTATCGTAGCTATTTTATTTTGATTACTCAGCTGAATATCTACTTTTAATTACAGAAAGTTGAGCAACCTGATAACAGATTATGGCATTTTATCGTTATCCGGTGAGCTATTACAGACAAAACAGTAATGGTATTGGGAATTATCTTTTAAGGCATTGATATTTAATCTATCTTTGCCACCTTTTAAAAATACAAATTGACAAGATGCATAAGGTTTTAATTGCAGTTTTATTAATAACATTTTCAAATATCGCATGGGCACAGGATGGGAAAAAAGGTAGTCCTGATCTTCCTGGTGACCTGATCGTGAATTTTGGTATTAATACTTTAAGCAACCACCCTGATACGATGAGATTGCGTGCTTTTGGCTCGAAATCATTCGGCATATATTATTCCAGAAGAATTGAGATTAGCCCTAGATTTGCTTTCTATCCTGCATTTGGTATTACTTCTGAGAAATATGAATTTGAAGAAAGCATCACTTTCAAAAGAGATAGTGAAGGAGGAGTAGAATTTGATGATATCCCTGCTGCCTTTGATTTTGGTGAAAGAGACGATTTAGAGAAAAACAGGTTGGCCATTAACTACCTGGAATTGCCAGTGGAATTTCGATTTTACCCTATGAAATCGACGGATGGTTCCGGATTTTTCATTGGAGTCGGTGGTTCTTTAGGGGTAAGACTTGCATCTCACATGAAAATAAAAGTAGATGGGATAGATCCAACGACAGGTGAAGACTTTAACTATATTGACAAATTTAAAAATAGCTTTGACCTTTCCTCAGTGAGATATGGGGTTTTGGGCAGAATTGGTTTTAGAGGAATCAACGCTTTTTGCAGGGTATATTTCTCAGAGATGTTTGATACAGGAAAATCTCCGGATCCGGAACAAAACCCTACATCCTATACCATTGGTGTCAGCATCAATGCTTTCTAGGAATTAATACCAAAACAATTAAGATATCCAATGTTATTGTCTGATAAAGGCAATAACATTTTTTTTAACCAACCTTACCAGAAATAATACAGGCTTAGAAAGGAGACCAAAAACCCCATCACTCCACCCCATACGACTTGCTTGAGCGTATGAAGATTCAAATACATCCTTGCAGAACCAACAGCACCGGCTATCAGAAAGGCAAGAGACAAAGGCAGCAAGACTTCAGCCTGATGCCCCTTCACCAATATTGCAGTTAGATAGCCTGCGGCTCCCCACACTCCGGCACTGTGAATGCTGATTTTATACCAAAAAGTGATCAGAGTGAGTAAAGCAATCAATAAGGTCGTAGCAACCATGATAATGGCCATATGCCAGCCGAGGGATAATTTTGTGATTAATAGGTAAGAAGAAACGAAATGCCAGAAAGTAATGAAGAAAAAAGGAATTGATCTTTCCTTCCTATTAGGGATTTCAAAACTGGAAACATATCCTGTAACCTTTAGAAAAAGCATACTGATTGCAGGCATCAAAAGCGTACCAATGGCCAAAATACTCCATAGCCAGAAATATTGCTTGCTGTTGTATGGCCAGAAGATCTCCGGATAAATCAATGTTAAAGTCCAGTAAAGATAGGTGGCAATTAATAGTGGATTGAAAATTACCGATAGTGCTATAGAAATTCTTTTCACAGTAATTCTTTTCTCAGTCTTGCAACAGGAATCCCTAGTTGCTCCCTGTATTTGGCAACTGTTCTTCTGGCAATGTTGTATCCGTGTTCTCTTAAAATTTTCTCCAGCTTGTCATCGGAGAGCGGCTTTCGCTTATCTTCCTGCTCAATAGTCTCTTTTAGTTTGTTTTTCACTTCCCTGCTGCTGACATCCTCACCAGAGTCTGTGCTGATGCCTTCACTGAAGAAATACTTCAATGGGAAAATTCCAAACTCTGTTTGAATAGCTTTGCTATTCGCGACCCTCGAAACAGTGGAAATGTCCATGTTTATTTTTTCAGCAATGTCCTTGAGAATCATAGGGCGCAACTTGCTTTCATCACCTTCCAGAAAATATTCATATTGGAAATCAATGATAGCCCGCATCGTATTAAGTAAGGTCTGTTGTCTTTGTTTGATTGCGTCTATGAACCACTTGGCAGCATCCAGCTTTTGCTTGACAAAAGAAACAGTTTCCTTTAATTTCTTATCTTTTTTATTGCTCTTATCATAAGTCTGAAGCATATCAGAATATGATTTGCTGATCTTTAATTCCGGAGCATTTTTTGAATTCAGACTTAGCTCAAGCTTGCCATCTGCGTTGATTAAAATAAAATCAGGAATGAGGTATTGAGTCCTAACGATACTTTCTCCAACACCACCTGGCTTTGGATTGAGTCTGGTGATGGCATTAACAGCATCTTTCAGTTGATCTTCACTGGCGATATCCAGTTTTTTCATGATCTTTTGATAGTGCTTTTTTGTAAACTCATCGAAGCAGGAATCAATGATTTTGGTTGCTGTTACAATTGCCTCATTCTGATCTACTTTTCTTTCCAATTGGAGCAGCAGGCATTCCTTTAGATCACGTGCTGCAATTCCCGCAGGGTCAAAAGTCTGTACCTTAAATAAAATAGTCTCCAATTCCTCAGAATCAGATTCTACGTTTTGGGCAAAGGCCAGATCGTTGACAATCGCTTCCAGGTCCCTTCGAATATAACCATCTTCGTCGATGCTGCCGATCAATTGTCTGGCAATAATTGTTTCTCTTTCATCGAGTCGCAGATAACCCATTTGCCTGATCAGGCTTTCCTGTAGGGAAGAGCCAACACTGATAGGCATTTCTTTATCATCTTCGTCAGGATTATTCCTGTCACCCTGCATTTTATAGCCTGAATAATCATCCTGCAGATAATCTGCAATATCTAGCTCTCCATCAGTTCCGGCATCATCAAAATCCTCCTGACTGCCAGCGTCATCCTGAGGCTCTTCCTTGCCCTCTTCCAGAGCAGGGTTAACCTCCAGCTCCTCTTCAATTCTCGTGTCAAGCTCTGCAGTTGGAACCTGTAACAGCTTGATAAACTGTATTTGCTGAGGCGATAATTTCTGGCCTAACGTCTGACTTAAACTGAGTTTCTGCATATTATTAAATTGCTGATCTCAAATTTATGATAATTTGATTATTCTTTGATTAATACATTGAATATTATCATGATAAACTCAAGAAAATGATGAACAATATACCAATAATTCAAGTAACCCGCTATCGCTTTTCCTCTTCACAGATACACTTTTCTGACTAAGTGTGAACTGAAATAAAAATAAATGGTAGTTAACCATCCTCTCTAAGGAAAATTTTAGATCATTCTATGGGTTAAAAGTACAAAATATCGTTTTTTTGCATACTTAGCAAGAGCAAAAGGGTAGGTTTCTGTCCTTTTTTCAATTGTAAAATTTTAAAAAATATGTTGTACATCAGTGGAAATTAAACCACTGTAAGTAATTAATCATGAGCGACGAAAAACTAAGGAGGGTGAAAGTAAAAACATTACTTGATGAATCCCTCATCGGAGAAACGGTATTAGCCAAAGGTTGGGTAAAGACAAAAAGAGCCAATAAGAACGTGGCATTTATAGCATTAAATGATGGTTCGTGTCTCAATAATATCCAAATCGTTGCTAATCCTGACACGATTGGTGAAGAGACGCTTAAGAAAGTTACGACAGGTGCCAGTCTTGCTGTAAAAGGGAAACTGGTTGCTTCGCAGGGTGCAGGACAATCTGCTGAGATAGATGCAGCAGAAATAGAAGTACTGGGTGAAGCCAGTCCTGAGTTTAAGCTGCAGCCCAAAAGGCACTCTCTGGAGTTTTTAAGAGAAATTGCACATTTACGTCCGCGTACCAATACGTTTGGAGCGATCTTTAGGATCAGGCATGCAATGACCTTTGCCGTGCATAAGTTTTTTAATGATAAAGGATTTTATAACATACATACTCCTATCATTACAGCTTCAGATGCGGAAGGGGCAGGAGAAACCTTTAAAGTTACCACCCTCGATCTTCAGGATACACCTAAGAATGAAGAGGGAGGAATCGACTACAAGGAAGATTTCTTTGGCAGAGAAGCAAACCTGACTGTCTCAGGACAGCTGGAAGGAGAGTTGTTTGCTACTGCACTTTCTGATATTTATACTTTTGGACCTACGTTCAGGGCAGAAAATTCTAATACTACCCGTCACCTGGCTGAGTTTTGGATGATCGAACCTGAGATGGCATTTTGCGATCTGGACGATAACATGGATCTGGCAGAGGAAATGCTCAAGTATTTGGTTACTTATGCGTTGGAGAACTGTAAAGAAGACCTGGAGTTTTTAAACAAAAGAGCACTTGATGAGGATAAAACGAAACCTCAGAATGAACGAAGTGAAATGTCGCTGTTAGAAAAGCTCGAATTTGTGAAATCAAATGATTTTGAAAGAGTATCATATACTGAGGCGATTGATATCTTGAGGAACTCGAAACCTAACAAGAAGAAAAAGTTCAAGTTCCTGATCGAAGGTTGGGGAACTGATATCCAATCTGAACATGAGCGGTTCCTGGTAGAGAAGCACTTTAAAAAGCCGGTGATACTTTTTGATTATCCGAAAGATATCAAGTCTTTTTACATGAGACAGAATGACGATGGAAAGACTGTTGCTGCTATGGATATTCTGTTTCCGGGAATTGGTGAAATCATCGGCGGTTCACAGAGAGAAGAAAGACTGGATAAACTCACCTCGAGAATGGAGGAGATGAATATTCCTCAGGATGAACTTTGGTGGTATCTCGATACGCGTAAATTTGGAACGATCCCTCATAGTGGCTTTGGACTTGGGTTTGAGCGGATGATCCTGTTTGTTACAGGCATGGGTAATATCAGAGATGTCATTCCATTTCCGAGAACTCCTGGCAGTGCCGAATTTTAATCTGTCTTAATTGGATGACAATAGGTGATCTTAATTGAGTTTTTAGAAGCTGCGCAGACTAGACTGGAGTAAACACGCTCAACTGCTGTGTCGATACCGTGATGGGATAAACAGCTCTGGGGACGAAATATAACGGAACCATCCTTTGAAAGAATTATCTTTTGAAGGATGGTTTTCTTTTTAATGGCCGGAACAAGAACCAGGATCACTTGAACAGAGCGGTTATAAAACACTGATTACTTGAGAATAGTGTACTCTTTTGATTTTTCTGTATGGCAATCGAACAAATCTCGCTATCAGCCAGGAATGAATCAAACTCAAATATTTTTGATTTAAATACTTATTCAAGTTATTGGCAATCAGATTTTTATGGAAATTTTCCGCTAAACCTGTGAGTAAATTATGTGATGTTCTGCTTCAATCTGTCAGTTTTTGTACTTGGTCCGAATAGGGTAGTATTCGATTAATTGGGAAGCTATAAAGGAAAAAACAGAATTCGGCGTGCGGTTAGCTACACGCCGAATTTCTGTAATAGAATAATGGTTAGCAAAACATTAATCTTTCTTTTTGAGGGAGTCGATCAATTCCATATTTCTAATAATAAAGTAATCGATCTTATAGTTAGCACTGTCGCTCCACTCTCCTTTCAATTGGGAGCCGTAGAGTTTTTTCGGAGGGTGTGAAACCGCCTGTTGGAATAAAACACTTTTAGTTTTTTTATCTGTAATGCGAAGCAGGAAAGGGTTAGTCTGACCAGTTATTCTTCTTTCCTTTTTGGCTTTTTTATCAAGAATCTCAACCCACACACTGGCATCATCACTGTAGCCCTTAGCTTCAATCATATCTTTTTTAGAAGGCTTCAAATCAGGAGATACGGGGATTTTTAATTTATACAATTCAACTTCGCTGGCAGATAAAGACTTGTCCTCATCAAACTGGTTGCTTACGTAATAAATTACATTTGCAGCTACAAGTAAAATCACTAAACCTGCAGCAATTTTCATAGAAAGTGAGTTGAGAGGAAATAACTTAAAACTCATTGCTTTTCCCGACCCTGATTTCTGTCCTGTTTCTCCTTGATCTATGTCTTGTCTTATGAAATTTTCTGTAGTAATACTTAAACCTGCCTGTTCAGCTACATTGGTGTAATAGTCATCATTTTTCACTAAATCCGCTAGCTGATCTTCTTTAAGTTGCTCCTGAATTTTCAACAAATCACTACTGACCATTTCACCGGCATTTTTTCGGGATTCAATTTCAAACTGAATACCTTCCAAAATCATCAGGCAAGTGGGGCATTGCTCAATTTGTGCTTTTAATTGCTCATCCGGATTAAATGCATAATCTATCAGCTGATCTACTGAAAAGCAATTGGATTCACATCCGTCGGTATGCCTATTTGTTTCTGAATTACTCATTTTACTTTCAATTTACAATTACTCATAATGCATAAGTATTAAGAGCTTGCATTAATGCGTTATAGTTCGATTTATCCTTGAGCAGCTTTTTCTTTATCATCTTATGAGCCGATTTTACTGATTCCTCACTTCGTTTCAGATCAGTAGCGACATCATGCCACTCTTTGAGGTCCGTGTCGTACGACAAGTATCTCTGAACAAAAACTTCTATTTCATAATTGTTCAGTGGTGTGGATACTTTGTTTTTTAAAAAATCGACAGTGCGATTCTTTTTCTCTTCGTCAATTTCTTGAACAGTTTTTCTATAAAAATTTTCCTGATATGCTTCAGGTGCATTCGAATCATTTACTTCAAGTAGTTCAAAATCAATTTTATACTGATTGATTGTTGAAATAATCTGTCTGGTGACGATGGTATAAATATATGCATTGGGTTTATCCATTGTGGGCTTCAACCTTAGAATTTCAGAGATTACATCATTGCTGGCCTGATTAGCGAGCTGAGAGATCGTAAGACCTGCTTTTTCTATGTTATACCACTTACTTTTTGATCGGATATGACCTCTTAACCAGAAGTCTAAAGGAGTTTTGAGGGCTCTGGCGAGAGATTCCTTATATTTTACCATTTCACTTTTATCCGGATCGTTTGTCGCAGATAAATACAGAATCCAAAGGTTCTCTATGTCCTCATTCCAAATTTTCATTCAATAGTCTGGTCCCTTTTGCTGTTAGGTCATTGGCGAATTATTCCTCGGTTATTCAGGCATTAGTCACCAGTAACATATACATAGAGTGGCAAAAAGGTTGAGAAGGGGGTAATTCATGAAATATTTTTTAAAAATAGACTCAATCGCAACTTCCTAAAAAGTTTGCAAATAGTGGGTGTTTATTGCAGAAAATATTTTTTTTAGTTAAATTCCATTGCTGAAAAAATTGAATATTTTATTAACACACATAGATTATTTCGATTTATTCAATTTGAAAATTCAGAGATCGTAAAAAGCTTCCAGGGAACGGAAGGGAAAAATTTAAACTAAAAAATCAATGAAAAAAATTTTACAGTGGGCTACACTAGTTTTTTTACTAACGTTTGTTGGCTCTACAGTTGATGCTAGACAGTTGAATTGCCAGTCTGATGCGTTTTCATCGTTAAGCCAGGCCAACTCAGAGTTATCAGCATGTATAGACGAATGTCCGGGTTCGGGCTTTTGTTCGGGATATTGTCAGGCGTATTATGACTTGATAGTAGATGATATAATGTCAAGCTATGCGATCTGCATGAATAGCTCGATAGCTTAGCGCACCATATTAATTTTTAAAGACATGACTAGACACACATTTACGCTCACAGTTGTGTTGACATCAATGCTTTTATTTAGATGTTCGGATGAGGCGCATGAGAAGGAACAGATTGAGTTAACGCAGGAAGAGGTCTCGAAATTAGTTTTGGAGGCTGTTGCTGAAGAGCAGAAAAAGCAGAATATAGTTGTAATGCAATATTACAATGCACTTGATGAGTCGGTTAAAGAAGATGTTACTTTCAGAGAATATAATCTTAGTCTGGCACTCAAGTATAAGAAATTTACTGAAAGGGCACTGAATAACTATCAGAATGTAGATAATGGTTCAGATCCGGATTCAGAAATTAGTAAATTGAGAGAATCAATCAGGAGAGATATTGACATTCCCGAATGGTACTGGCAATTAAGAGAAAAATCTAATGAGCGTATAAAAGAGATTACTCACCAGTTCTTCTGATTAATGTAACTGTTAACATAAAAGTACATAACAAACCCTGAGTGTTTAATTTAACACC
Organism: Bacteroidota bacterium; assembly: GCA_038525605.1. GTDB lineage: Bacteria > Bacteroidota > Bacteroidia > Cytophagales > Cyclobacteriaceae > JANSWY01. Next base: position 3,000 of record JBCBHL010000172.1, on the reverse strand, counting down.
AGGGTTTTTTTACATCCTGGTTTTTATATACGGATTATTTTCAACAATGTACCTGATCGTATCAAGGGAAAGCTCAGGTACGGTGAGCATAGTGGTGTCTGTACCTAGTTCGATGCTGTGCGACTTCCAGTTATCACCAAACCGAGAGTGCTCTACTGCCTGCAACTTAAACCCTGCCATTTTTAGCTGATAAGCAACGACCATCACATCTTCTCTTCTGACCGAATCACCATAATAAATTGTATTGGTATGGAATTGCTGCAATTGCTTTTTGGTTGGCCGTTCATGAATGTAAAAACCAAGTACTCTTAAACTGTCGATTCTATTTTCGTCTTTTGGTTTCCGGTAATATCGGATGACTACATCGTGCTGACCGGATAAGTCATTCGCCTCAGAAGTGTATTGCTTTAACAATTCCTGATACCATTGGTCAATTTTGATTGGCATAGTGTCTTTTGAAGCCATCATGCTTAGAGAGTCAGTTTTTTCATTTTTTGATGGGAGTATTTTTTCGAATTCCGGCTCCTGTTTCTTGAATTCCTTTTTCGAGGAAGCCATTACTTTAGGCTTCATTTCTGTCTTCGCCTTTGATTTTGGTTTTAAAAAATTACCAACGATAATTACCGCTAAAACAACCACTACAAGCAAAAAATATTGAGGCCCTCTCTGTTTCACGTCACTCATGATACAATAATTTACAAGTATTTTACGAGATTATTATAAAAAATAGTTTGAAAATACAGTTTCGACCGACAGTTCTATAATTTAGAAGACTTAAACAGACGGGCAATTATAAAAAAAGCTGCTGTCCGGACCTTTACTTCCAGACAACAGCTAATTGAATTTCTTACAGTATTATGTGTGTTGTAGCTTATTTTTTGACGAATGCATATCCTACAGAAACCTGGAATACCTGATTTCTCAATTCATCATTGGTTGCAGGATCAATGTCAAGATCAAGGGTGTCGTTGATATCGCTGAGCCCAAGGTTATATCTGGCAGTCAAATTAAGACCAAAAGGTAGATCAAACCCTGCTCCGATGGCAAGACTTACGTCTGAGCTTTTTAGCTGATCCTGTACATCAGTCGTTGTTGTAACACCAGCAGCTGCTGTTTTTAGTTCGGAAAAAGTAGCAAAACCAAATTGTGGTCCCAGCTGGAGGTTGAGTCCGCCAACCAGATACAATTTTAAAATAATAGGGATATTCACATAAGAGGAAGTGAATTCTGAAGTTGCACTACCAGTGGTAATATCGGAAGAGATAGAACTGAACAATAGCTCTGGCTGTATTCCGATTTTAGATACTTTGATCATGGCATAAGCCCCTGCATGAAAACCAGTTTGCCCTTCGGTGCTAACATCAGTTTTGATGTTTGAAAAGTTTGGCCCTCCTTTAATTCCCAGCTGAAATCCCAGTTGCGCATATGACTGACTCACGCAAATAGCAGATAGGAAAATAGTCGCTAAAAGTATATTTAATTTTTTCATAGTCCAATATGATTTTGTTTATATCAGGGTAAATTAAATCAATTTTACTGGAAATAACGCTATAAAATCAATCCTCAGTATGTGAGGACACACATTTGTATCATGCAATTGGCGGCTAAAAAATTGCATCTGATAAGATATTTCAATTTTCGCCACAGGTAAAACAGAATAAAACCTACATTGAAGAGATCAAAGCAGTATGGTTTTGTATCAAAATAAAACCCCTGCCATTCCGAAGTTGGCAGGGGTTTCATTGCATTTATAAACTTTAAGCAGATTCCTGTAATAAAATCTTTGCTTGTCGATTCTAAAGAATAGCTTTTCTATTATTTTTTGATTGTCACACTATCATTTCCAATTAGAAGAGGCTCATTGTATCTGCCTTCTTCGGAAGTATTTTCCAGATTCAGTACACCTCGTGGGCATACGGCAGAGCACACGCCACAACCCACACAACTGGATCTGACAATATTTTGTCCTCTTTGTGCATACCACCTTACATCTATACCCATTTCGCAGTAAGTAGAGCAGTTGCCACAGGAGATGCATTGTCCACCATTGGTGGTTATTCTGAATTTAGACTTAAACTTTTGTACGATACCTAAGTATGCTGCCAGGGGACAGCCGAATCTACACCATGTTCTGTTACCCATCAGTGGATAAAATCCAGTACCAATAACACCAGCAAAACCAGCGCCGATCCAGGCTCCATATACGGATCTCACGTCTTTTGTATTAACCCCTAGCAAAATGTCACTTTCAGTCCAGTAGGAATACAATACACCGGCGGTCATCACAATGGCAAAGACCAGCACTCCGTGAATCATATATCTCTCGATTTTCCAGGCTTTCAACGATTTGTCTGATAGTTGTCTGTACGGGTCTCCAAGAGTTTCGGCAAGGCCACCGCAACCGCAAACCCATGAACAGTACCATCTTTTCCCAAAGAAGAATACAAAAACCGGCACTCCGATTGCAAATAGGGCAATTCCCCAACCAAGCATAAAAATTCCCAATCCGCCTGATTCTATGAGCGTATCAAGCTCATTGTCGAAAAAGAAATCATAATCCAGCGGCCACATGTTTTTGAAATCAAAATATGGCTGATTCAGTCTGATGAGAATCTCCGGTATCACAAAGGCAAAAGCTGTTTGGAAAAACATGACTGAAATCGTCCTGACAATCTGGTATTTACTATGTCGATATTTGATAATCATGCGAACGCCCATCACCAGAATACAGACGGTATAAATAAACCCATACAAGAAAAAGTGGCCTGCACCATTTCCACTGAGCATCATACTGACCGGGTCAACAGTAAGCACCCAGCTCGTCATATATTCAGGGAAAAAGTATAGTAAAATGTAGAACACAATCAGGAAAGTACCTGTCAGGATTCCCAGCCATTTTACATTTTTCATGGCGCTAAAGTAAATGCCATTGTTTTTAATGCCTGGCGTACCTTCCTTGATTTTGGGTACGATATAAAAAAACGCCCCGATAATACAAAG
>JBCBHL010000171.1:0-15161 GCA_038525605.1 Bacteroidota bacterium | reverse complement strand
ATCAAAAGTCTAGACTTTTGATGATTGAACTGCAGCTTTTCGGTAAAAAACGATCGAATACTTACCCTTCACATTTTGAACCAAACAATCATTATTGGAATTCTGTATCTGCGGGTATAAAGGTTCTCTTATTTTAAATGTTCCTAATTTATTACCGTTAAAAAAAGTCTACTCCTAATTTTATATGGATTTAATTTAATTCAATATATTGCTATCAGATAAACAACGGGAATACCCAAAAACTAAGCGACTTTTAATTTTTCAGCTTAAACTTCCCGTCCTTAATAAATAAGCACATGACAGATACGATAGAGTCTGCATTAAGTCTGTTACTGATAGGCATGATTACAGTATTTTTAGTGCTACTGCTGGTAGTAGTCATTGGTAATTTGCTCATCAGAATTACAAATCGGTTTTCTGTTGAACCGAGTGAGACTATCACTCAGGAAATTGATCATAGGAAAATTGCTGCAATTACTGCTGCTGTAGAAATCGTTACAGAAGGAAAAGTAAGAATCGATAAAATTGAAAAAGTAAAATAATGGGAAGAGACATTGGTTTAGGATTGATGTATAGAGACATGTGGCAATCCTCCGGTAAATACATGCCCCGTGTAGATCAATTGGTTAGAGCTGCCTCGGCGATTGTCGACATGGGATGTTTCACAAGAGTTGAGACAAATGGTGGTGGATTTGAACAGATAAACCTGCTGTACGGTGAAAACCCCAATAAATCAGTCAGAGAGTGGACACAGCCTTTTAATGATGCCGGAATCCAGACACAAATGCTGGAAAGAGGACTCAATGCACTGCGAATGTATCCGGTCTCCAAAGATGTCAGAGAGTTGATGTTCAAAGTGAAAAAATTACAGGGAACCGATATATCACGTTCTTTTGACGGACTCAATGATGTTGACAACCTCAGGTTGAGCATCGAATATGCCAAAAAGGGTGGTATGATTTCTCAGACTGCCTTATGTATCACCTATTCTGATATTCATACAGTTGATTATTTCATTGATATGGCTGGAAAGCTCATCGATATGGGCGCTGATGAAATAGCCATCAAAGACATGGCCGGGATCGGCAGGCCTGTAAGTATCGGCCGGATGGTAGAAGGGATAAAGGCTATCAAAAAAGACATTATTGTTCACTATCACGGACATTCCGGGCCTGGATTTTCCGTTACCTCTTCTTTGGAAGCAGCCAGAGCAGGAGCTGATATCATCGATGTAGGAATGGAGCCTTTGTCATGGGGCACCAGTCATGCTGATGTGTTGACCATCCACGCCATGCTCAAAGATGCCGGTTTTTCATTACCTGATATCAACATGAAGGCTTATATGGAGGCCAGATCCTTGACACAAGAGTTTATAGATGATTTTCTGGGTTATTACATCAATCCCAAAAATCGCCAGATGAATTCCTTACTGATTGGACCGGGATTACCTGGAGGAATGATGGGATCGCTCATGGCTGACCTGGAAAATAACCTGAGTAGTCTCAATAAGTGGATGGCAAAGAATGGCAAAGCAAATGTGACACAGGATCAGCTATTGGTCGCTTTGTTTGAGGAAGTAGAGCTGATCTGGCCAATGATGGGTAATCCTCCGCTGGTAACGCCTTTCAGTCAATATGTGAAAAATGCAGCCTTGATAAATGTCATGCAGATCATGAAAGGTAAAACAAGGTGGTCCTTACTAGACGATAGCACCTGGAGTATGTTACTGGGTAAATCCGGGAAGTTACCAGGTGTAGTTTCTGATGAATTGAAAGCCTTAGCAAAAGAGCAGGGGAGAGAATTCTTTACTGGCGATCCTCAGGAGTTGTATCCGGATGTGCTGGATGATCTGAGAAAGGAAATGCAGGAAAAAGGCTGGGATTTAGGTGAAGATGAGGAAGAACTCATGGAATATGCGCTACACCCGGAACAGTATATTGATTACAAATCCGGTAAAGCGAAAGAGAATTTTGAGAAAGACTTAGCAAAGAGGAAGAATCTGCAATCTGAGACTGTAGCACCTGCTGAGAAGGTAGTTGCTTCAACCGTTAATACGTTCCAGCCTAAAACACTCAATGTAGAGGTAAACGGCGAGCAGTTTAAAGTACATGTTTCATATGATGGAGCTGAATTGCCGAAGGAAGATCAGACACCTACAAAGCCCGTTGCTAGCTCTAATGGAGTTTCTCCATCACAAAATGGTACAGCTAAGGAGGAGATCATTGCACCGTTGGAGGGAAAGGTGTTTTTAACTAAAGATGGCAATGAAAAAGCCAAAAAAGTAGGTGATCAGGTGAACGTAGGAGATGTGGTGTGTTATATTGAATCGATGAAGGTTTCTAACGCTGTAAAAGCAGAGGTGAGTGGTGTCATCTCAGAGATTTGTTTTCAGAACGGAGACGATATATTAGATGATGATGTACTATTCAAATTGAACTAATGGATCTGATAGACAAGTTGTATAATATGACGGCTCTTGGTGATCTGTTCGCATCACCATTAAGTCTTGTGATGATCCTGATTGCTTTTGTATTGCTATACCTGGGTATCAGAAAGCAGTATGAGCCGTTACTATTAGTGCCAATTGCCTTTGGCGTTTTGCTGGCTAATTTTCCGGGAGGTGAAATGGGTGTGGCAAAAGTACCTGATGGTACAGATATTCTGACGGTGGCAAAAGATTATGGAATTATGTCTTTTCTATATTATGGCCTCATAAAGACGGGCTTTCTGCCACCAATTATTTTTATGGGGGTAGGGGCGCTAACCGATTTCGGACCGATGTTGAGAAACCTGAGACTGGCTTTCTTTGGCGCTGCAGCACAAATCGGGATTTTCACAGTACTGATATCAGCAGTAGCGTTCGGTTTTAGCTTAAAAGAGGCAGCTGCACTAGGCATCATTGGAGGAGCAGATGGGCCCACCGCAATTTTTACGACTATCAAGTTGGCCCCACATTTACTCGGTCCCATCGCAATCGCAGCGTATTCATACATGGCTTTGGTTCCTGTGATCATTCCATTTGTGGTCAGGTTTACTATTTCCAAAAAAGAGCTTTCCATCAATATGAAAAAACAGGATAAGCTTTATCCTTCAGGAAGGCCGGTTAAAAATATTCAGGCGTTAAAGATTTTATTCCCTATTGCCATTACCTGCATTGTGGCTATTCTGGTGCCTTCATCTGCTGCATTAATAGGTTTGTTGATGTTTGGCAACCTCGTGAAGGAATTGGGTAGTCTTACGGGAAGGTTGCACAAAGCTGCTTCCGAAACTATTTTGAATGCTGCCACGATCTTTCTGGGGCTTTCAGTGGGAGCTACGATGACAGCAAAGGCATTTTTAAATGTGGAAACAATATTGATCATCGTGGGAGGATTCATAGCATTTGCGATTTCAATTGCCGGAGGAATATTTGCTGTGAAGGTTTACAATCTTTTTGCTAAAAAGAAAATCAATCCTTTGATAGGAGCTACCGGTCTGAGTGCCGTGCCTATGGCCTCACGGGTGGCGAATGAGATTGCGCTGAAACACGATTCCGGAAATCACCTGCTTCAATATGCTATGGCCAGTAATATTTCCGGAGTAATAGGCTCTGCAGTGGCCGCCGGGGTTTTGATTAGCTTTTTGAGTTGATTTTAATTGAATAGTCAAGGAGAGATTTATCCGATAGTAAAGGTTATAATGAAAGAGTTATTGTGTGGATTTTGAGTTTAAAATTTGACTGTTTAAATACCGAAAATCACTCAATAAATAACTAAACGTGATAATTTCCAGTGGAGGGAATGGTTAATTCAGACTTTTATTCTTGTCAGGATTGATCATAAGTATCCGATAATTAACTATCATTGTCTCTTTTAATTTACTCAATAAACTTCAACTGCTTTGTTAATCGAAAACAATCAATACTCTGTTATTCAGAAAGCACTTTTAAGGTTTTTTCTGATCTATTTCATACTCTACATTATCCCTTATGGATTTGAATATATCCCGATTGATACAGACGATTATTCCTTATGGGAACCTATCACAATCTGGTTTGGTGAAACTTTTTTAGGTTGGGACTTTAACCTCAACAGGCTGGCAAAAGGCTTTGATTCAAAATATGATTATTCAAGATTTGCTTTAATTACCGTCATTTCTTTTGGAGCTACTCTTTTATGGTTACTGCTGGATCGGTTGAAAGCCTGGGAATATAATACTCGTTTAAAAGCGATTTTACAGACGATTCTAAGATACCATTTGGGTTTTACGCTGATACTATATGGCATGGCCAAAGTATTTCCACTTCAGTTTGGTACAACTGGTATTGATACTTTGACTACCGATTTTGGAGATTTTCGGCCGATGAGTTTGTTGTGGGCATTTATGAGCTATTCCAGGTTTTACACTGGCGTAACCGGATGGGTAGAAGTATTGGGAGGACTATTTCTACTCTTTAGAAAGACCACCTTTCTGGGTATCTTTCTCAGTTTCGTGGCAATGGTCAATGTGGTTGTCATAGATATCGGATATGATGTAACGGTAAAGATGTTTGCCATGCACCTCCTGATTATGGCTGCTATATTAATGGCCGATCATTTCAATCGGGTGATGAATTTCCTTTTGTTGAATCGGGAGGCCAAACCACTCTATTATTTTAACCTTTTCAGCGGATTACCCAAAGTTGGAATGGCCATGAAAATAGTAGTGATTGCGATTTTCGGCTATTTTACTTTTACTGGCACTGCGGAAAGGTTGAATAACGAAACAGCAAATCGATACGGAGCATTTAGCAGTACGCATCATGTCGAGCAGATGATTATCAATGGTGATACGTTAGATGCCTCCTCATTTTTGTCTTGGAAGCAGATGAATATCAGTGGTAGAAGTTATTTGAGTGATCAGTTAACGATAACAACAGGACTGAATAGCAAAAAGAATTTCCGCTTCGAAATGGATTCGGTCGAACAAACCCTGACCTTCAAAGACTTGAATGTGGGATCTGATGTTTATGAATTCAGTTATCAAAAGACCGCTGGTAAACGTTATCTTTTCAAAGGCACACATTTAGGAGATTCTATCATACTTCAAACGAAGGCCAAAGTTGCAGATGATTATACTTTGATGAGTAATAAAAGACGTTGGATTAGAGATTTAAGATAAATTGGAAAGCCCAGCTTATCCACACCGGGCTCGTCCAAGCCGGGCTCGTCCAAGCCGGGATAAGATTTCATGCTAATCACCACAAACATCGTGGTTGCTGCAATCGAAATAACTGCATAGGAACAAAGTATTTGTTGCACGTTTTTCTCATTAGTCTATTGTGAAAATCTGCAGTTGGTACATTTTCTAAATAGAAGGTTTTAGTTTCAAATGCTATTAAAAATATAGAGAAAATCAATTTTTTATTACTGGTCCAAGTTAGCATTAAGTGGTGACCTGCTTGCAACCCGACCATGTAGAAAGAATGATATTTGATTGAAATGACGACTTAAAAAGTTGAAAAAAGGCATAAAATACCAAAATTTAAGTATACCAATTCATCGCAGAATTCCTCAATATTACCACATATACAAAATTAAAATTAAAGGTAATTATGAAATTAGAGTTTTCATCAAATTTATGTTTACGTGAAGATGACATTGAGCGGTATCAATTCATATATGCTACGCAGCTGTATGAAACACTATTTGGCGTTTATGGTAAGTTTAATGTAGTACAACAAGGTGACTCCTCTGTCATCACCAGTATTGATTTTATAGGTATTAATTACAAAGGTCCCATCACCCTGAGTGTTTTTCCTCAGTTTGATCAGCCTACCTATGCAACGGATTCTGATAGTGACAGAAAAATGCTTGAAATGAACTTATATTTACAAGCAGGAAAAAGTTCTCCGCAAAATATTAATTCGTATGTGGTTAATCTGAAAGAATTGTATCCGGATGAAACTTTTACGCTGAAGAATAATGATTATCTGAAGATTCAAAGAAAACTAGTGCCAATGGTTACTGATAACAAACTTCCCGTTTCGGAAAGAGCCTTTAGCAATGGCCAGTTTGATAGTGAATTTTATGAAAGAGATGGCTTGTATGTCAAGGAAAAACCTTCGGAAGCTGCCGAGATGACTGGTGGTAATCTGATTTTTAATCATGTAAAGGAAAACCCTTTTGGAGATGATGATTCTGACGATCGATCGCTGGGAACCATCCGTTGCACTCCGGGAATTTGTAAAGTCTGTATCTAGTGAAAAAACGCCTGATAACCATATTGATTCTTATACTTTCTTATAGTGGCTACTGTTCGCCAGGAGAGTTAGACTATATGGATTATACGGATCTGATTATCCAACTCCAGTTTTTGAGCGCTAAAGACAAAGCTGCGGTTCTGGATGGAGGTTTTCTAACACCGTATTATGGCTACATCTCAGACTTTTTTGTCAATGCCGGCCAGGAACCCGGCATTGACAGCACTCGCTATCGGCAGATTTTAGCAGACAGCCTGACAGGCAGGAGAACTTTATATGCCCTGGCAAAAGGAGTTTATCTTTTATTCAATAGCGAGGACAATTCTGAAGCTTTTGTTTTTTTGTCTGAAGCTAACAGACTTGCGAAAGAAGAACAACGTCAACACTTAGTTAAATTATCCAATTTCGCTATTCTCGAGTTGTATTATAAAGAGCTTACTCTGGTAAACACTAATTATGGCAAATTCATCGATGAATGGAGGACATTAATGACCACTCAATATGATGAAGCATGGTATTATCTACATCGTGTCATATACGTTTCAAAAAAGGCAGACTTAGAAGAGGCAAACAAAGAATTTCCCAAAGTATCCAAGGAGTTTGATGAATATTTTAGCAGTCAGGTGTTAAATGACGAGATCAGGACTTATTATTATTCAAACAAAGCGATTACATTAAGGAATGATGAAGAGTGGGAATTGGTTATTGAATATTTTCAGAAAACAATCGACTTTGGTAGAAACTTAAACTTTGCAAGACACGACGTTTTTATGGCCCATTTACATCTAGTTGAAGGATTTTCCGAACTAGAGCAATTTGAAATGGCAGAACCGCTTTTGAATAGCGCCAAAAACTTTTGGGATAAGTCAGACAAAGTAGAATCAGAGTATTTGCAGGCAAGGTTTTCATCCTTGTATTATTATGAGAAAACTGGTAAGTACGACTCGGCTTTTTTTCTAATGAAAAAGGCTGATAGTATTCAGTTGACGATGGACTATCGGAAGAATTCACTAAGGATATCAGAGTTGAATGTAGAGCTTGAAGTGGCTCAGAGAGAAAAGGAGATTGTCGAGACTAAAAAAACTGTAGCCAGCCAATTCATGGTGATCATGTTCATCATTGTGATCTTGGTAGTCATTACAGCCTTGCTATTGATTCTTTACAAAGCTTTTACCAGGATCAAAGAACAAAACCATGAGATTACGCTGACTAACAATTCGATCCAGGAGAAGAATTTCAAGATTGAAACGCTGATGAAAGAACTGCATCATCGTGTGAAAAACAACTTGCAGATCATTTCGAGTTTGCTGGGTCTTCAGTCTATGAAATTGAAGGATGAAACGGCAAAGAAAGCTGTGGCTGAAGGTAAGGAACGCATCAGGGCAATGTCTTTGATTCACCAGAGGTTGTATCAGAATGACCTGGTGACAAGCTTAAACATCCGGGATTACATCGCTGATTTAGTAGACGATATCAGCAAGTCTTATGGTGACGAGCTTGAGGTGGAGTTAAATATCAATGTCCCATCGATCGAAATGGATGCTGATAACGCCATGCCAATTGGGCTGATCATTAATGAATTGGTGACAAATGCCTATAAATATGCATTTAAGGATCATGATAAAACACACAGACTGGATTTGAGTCTCGAAAACATCTCCAATCTACACTACCAGTTGATACTTAAGGACAATGGGCAGGGATTTCCTGACAATGACCTCACTAGGACAAAGGCTTCTTTCGGAATGAAGTTGGTCACTTTGCTGGTCAATAAACAATTGAAGGGTATGATGGAGGTTACCAGCGAGCATGGGGTTACCTATAAAATTCAATTTCCAATTAGAAAACTAATGACGCATGAGAACAATAAAAGTATTGATCGTTGAAGATGAGTGGATCGTTTCAGAAGAAATCAAAGAAGTACTGGAGAGTAAAGGATTTCTGGTTGTAGGACAAGCTGAAGACGAGGAATCTGCAACTGCGATCATGAACGATAATCCAGCAGACATTATCTTAATGGATATCAAAATTGCCGGTCCGGTCGATGGCATAGAGCTGGCAGATAGAATACAGAAATCATTTAAATGTGCTATCATCTTCCTGACAGCCAACGCTAAAGAAGATCTTGTCAACCGTGCCAAACAAGTAAAGCCTTCCGCTTACATTGTAAAACCTTTTCAAGAGAAAAATCTTGAAATGGCCATTGAGATGGCATTCAACAATATGGCTGATGGTGAGGCAAAAAACAAAGAAGAATCTTACATTATTTCAGATCATATTTTTATCAGAGATAATGGCCGATTCAAAAGAATTGCACTTGAGAAAATACACTTCGTCAATGCAATCGGTAGTTATATAGAAATAGTGACCGAAAATAGTAAATATACGCTTGCAGTCAATCTAAAGTCCTTTGAAAGCAGGCTTGCGGACACAAGGTTCCTAAGAATTCATCGATCTCATCTGATCAACCTTAATCAAATAGAAGAATATGACGGTGGCAGAGTATTTATCGGGGGAGAAGCATTACCTATCGGAAATTCCTACAAAAATGATTTTTTGAGACATATAAAGTTTCTGTGATTCATTCCTGCAAAAAAGATTGATTGTTCGTAAATAAAACCAGTACGTTCACAAAAAAAACTTTCAATACCCAACTGAGTGATTAACTTAAGAGTAAACACATCACTAATTCTAGTTGGCAAAATGAATGAAATTAAACAATCGATTACGAAAAGAGAACATCAGATCGTCTCGGCACTTTCGCAAGGTATGAACAGCTACGAGATATCAGAAAAACTTTTTATTAGCATTTACACCGTACAAACTCATCGCAAGAATGTAATGGAGAAAACTTCTGCCAGGAACACCGCTCATCTCATCAGAAGATGTTTTGAACTTGGTTTGTTCAATAAATGAAGTAATGTATTGATTAATCTAAAATATGGCGGCAAAGGTTGATGGACGATACAAAAACCAACATAGTAGCAATGACGAAATTAAAATAGACATAGATGGTAAAAACGCACTGAACGTTATTAGTGGCACAATATATCATAGGTTTAAAGCAAACACACATTGGATAGCTGATTTGGAGGTTTCAGCTGATCATGAGGCTTATTACGTAGGAGATATTCATTACTTAAATGGATTTCAGGATAATTTTAGATACAACAGAGTGACTGTCAAATTCGAGGAAAACGAGTTCATTACGGTTGATTATATGATAAATGAGCGTAAAATAAGGCAGCAGGTTTACAAGAAGCAATCTGATTATTTCCGAACGCTTGATTTATCGATCTACCGGGAGGAGGGTATCGTGCCTGTCCTTCAAATTGATCCCAAAGCACACTATATATATAACAATACACTTCCTGATGGACACATTTCTATTGGAAGTGTTTTCAATAATGCTGGAATAGACATTCGTTTGGATGAATCCAGGGAAGTTATTCCTGAAGCAAACAGTGATCTGCTGGAAAAAGTAAAACAGCAAAACTGGACAGATCGGGAGCTGCACGACGCAATGGAAAGCTATTGGGATAAGTTTAAAAACCACCCCCAGTGGGCCATGTGGGTCTTCCTCGCCAGGTTTCATGCTGACGGTGACAGGATCAAAGGAAAAATGTTTGATAACATTGGTCCCAATCACAGGCAGGGAGTTGCTATTTTTTACACATCTATCGAAAAGAGTGTTCCTGGAAAAGAAATAGGTTATCGAAAGCAATGGACAGACCGACAGAAGTTCTGGACTACCATTCACGAAATTGGTCATGGGCTAAACCTTTATCATTCATGGGAAAGAGAAGAAGTTAATAGCTGGTTGCCTCTAAAAAACGAATCGGAATTTCCCTCATTTATGAACTATCCGTCTCAGTACCGCGGACCCAGTTCATATTTCAAAGAATTTCTTTATGAATTCAGTCAATCGGAATTGTTGTTTTTAAGACATGCACCGGATTACTATGTCAGTATGGGTGGTGCCAATTGGTTTGATAAAGAAGGTTTTGGCCATTTGGAGATAAGTGAGGAATTTCAGTTGGAATTGAACCTCAACAAGCAACTGTTTGAGTTTATGGAACCTGTGATGATCAATTTAAAATTGGTTAACATGAGTGACCAATCGGTTAGTGTTCCTTCCAACATCCTGAGAAACAGCTTATATACGACAGTGGTAATTCATAAAAAAGGGGCAGAGCCTGCTATCTATGAACGACTCGTCCATGAACATTCGGATACCTCTTATCAGGAAATCCCCGGACAAAAATCTTCTTACAATTACCTGATAGAGCAAGTTAACTTATCAGTTGGGTTAGCAGGCTGGTACATTTCCGAGCCAGGAGAATATACCATCAATGCAGCTGTTTTTTATCAGGATAAAATCCTGATTGCCAATCCCGTATCTATTATGATCAGACTTCCGATTCATCGGTATGAAGAGCGAATTGCTCAGGATTACTTCACTATGAACACCGCGAAAGTTCTGTATTTCAATGGATCGAAGACCAATACCCGTACCAACGACCATCTAAAAGAGCTTTTGGTACAGTTGCCAACCAGAAATGCAGCGATTCATGCAGGAATATCACTGGCTATGCCGGATGTAAAACCCTATAAAATATTTAATCACGATATGAACCAGGTGAAAATAATTTCTCCCGATCCTGAAAAAGCATCTCTTAATTTAAAGAATGCATTGAAGCACGGAGAGGCTGAGCGATCACTTGGAACACAGCAGTTCACTAATTACGTATCTTTAATGAAGGAGCAATTCAAGATGCTGTAGCAGCTCAGCAGGCATGTTTGATTGCTCCTAAATTCATTATTTTAATTAAACTATCGCAATAAGCTTCGGCACTAGTGTCGGAGCTTTATTTTTTTGAGGTGGCCGCCAAGAGTCTTGTATATTTAAGTTGATAATTGATACCACTAAAATATAGAGTGAAACTAGTTTGTATTGATTAGATTGACCTTGATGCCGAAGATTGTTAGCAGTGAAAAGGAAAAGGCTGAATATCGATATTCGACCTTATACCATTTACCACAGCTGTATTTTGATGCTATTGTAACGAGAAAATAGAGCTCTTAATTCCACCAGTATGCCTGATCAGCTTTAGCAGGATTGTCTGCCACTCTTCCATTGCAGTTCGGGATAGTTTCACCCCATGTATGCCAGCCAAACAAGATTTGAGTCTGTCCATTGTTGTTCGGGGCATATGGCTGATTGCCATCCCAGTCATTGTCATGTGCAAAGTGCGTGAAGTTAGACTTTACTTTCGCATAAGTTTGCCAGGTACGTCTTAAACCGGTTTTTTTCTTTCTTTGCAGGTTATAAGTGACGTTTCCTTTCCAGTACCCCAGGTTCGCTACCCATCTTGATGAATAGACCGCAGTCTTCGCAAATCTTTTCTTCATTTTAATGCTTGTTCCATAGCCTGAACCCTGACTGTGTGATCCACCTATATTTCCAGCCGCACTAAATGCCAGCTCTTTTAGGTAGTTTTTCAATGTACTTCCCAGTTTGTCAACTTTAGCGTCGATTTTGATACCTGCAGACCAGCTTTTAGAGTATGACTCACTTTGAGTGTAGCTTGCAGATTGATCGCAATTATACGTTCCGTCATAAAGCAACGCATCGTGTGTAATATCACCCCATTTTATTACCTCACGGTCCTGAATACCCCATTCTGCAATATTGGAATTCATGTTGGAATAAGATACACTTGACGCTCTGTAATCATAGGAAGAGCTGCTGTTCGGTACGGATCTGAATCCATTAGTAACTGTGTACAAAGGTGTACCCCAAGTTGTCGTACATTTTCCTCTCATACATCTGGTTTGCTTGTCCGGATAAGTTACGGAAGTTGTTGGATTAACCCTGGTCACGGAATTAGTTCGTGCGGCATATTTCCTTCCTGCTAAAAATGTTTTAACAGCACCTTCGGCCGAAACTGAAATAGCGTCAGAAACTAACGTGGTTCTTGTCACCTCTGTATTCTCTGAATTTTCGATTATCAGACCCTTTACATCAAAGCTTACAGATTCGTCGTTAGAGAAAACTGTCAGGTGAAACATTTTCATGGCTTCATGGTTTTTACTACCTGATTCGAAAATCAAACCAGCATGGTTTGCACTGGCCCAATTAATGATCTCATCAAAAACGCTTTCATTCAATTTTAGTCGATCGATATCAAAATGAATGTAACCTGCTTTCTCAGGACTGTAATCAGATAGCTTATTCAGAACAATCACTTCACCATCAAAATCGTTGAGGAAAGATTCTCCAATTGCGCCTTTCACCTCATTGAAAGTTGCAATGGCTCCTAAATTTCTGTTGTCTTCAACGAAAGGAACAAAATCAGAAGCGATGTCTGCGATCTTTCCCTGATCATTTGAGGCCATCGGTATGTCTTCCTCTTCCTGACAACTGGTTACCATCACAAAAAACAGTACCAGACTTAAAAACTGATAATAGCGTTTACTAATTAGTTTAAACTGATTCATAAAAAAATTAAGTTTAGAGTTAAAAAATAATATGAAGCAAAGCTATGTGGCGATCCTGAAACCGTCAAGTGTGAAAAACCACTCAAAAACTAATTTGTCCGTACATGTTTTGTAGAGTCCGACAGCAATAAGATTTCAAATGATAAGGCCATTTCAGTCTTTCAGCTGAACTGACTGTATTTTGACGAAATCAAACGAAAATTAAAGTGAGAATTTCTGTTGTATAGTTATTGTATAGGTGTTCTGATGAGTTATTTTTTGATGTAGAGGTCATATAATCAACGAACGATGCTTTTTTAGATCAGGATAACTCATTGCAAACGTTTTTTTAAGTCAATTTTGAGGTTTTTAAGGAATCTAAGACTAGCCTTTTATATGCAGCTGTATCAATATGCTCTTGCAATTTCCACGGTTATTAAGCTCTTTTCTTCTGATTTTTTTAACAGTTCTATTGACTAGTGCAAAATCAGTGCTTTTTTAGATTGAAAAGTCATGCAATCTAAAAATAACCCGCCCCGGGTGATCAATTTCACCCCTTATTGATGAGCTTTTTGAACTGTCGATAGGTCAGATTTGTGAAAGGTCAGCAGGTCGCTGGCCTCTGAATTTATCACCAAATACTAACCAAAATGAAGACAAAATTTCTATTAACAATTGTTGTTTTGACGGCTCTCATTTCATGTGAGAAGAAAAGAGTAAGTTTCGATGATGCCAATCCACCGTCAACCTCTTTAGTTGCCTACCAGCAAGGGATGTACAACAAGGCACAGGTCGATGATAACGCTGCTTCCGCAGAATTATTAGTAGGCATTGGAGAGCCTGTGTATTTATTGGCTGCAGGTTTGGACACGATGGGGCTCAAAAAGGTAACGATCGAAGCTGTTAGCGGTGGTCTTATTCGTCAAGAAGGGACCTTATCCGCGAGTGTATCAGTTGAAAATGATACTACCAGAAATCAGAGTAATGAGATCGTTAGCCCAAAGAATGCGGTAGTCATCGGAGATGTAGAATTCAATCAGCCAGATCAACCTGTTGTTATGAGAGCAACTTCCGAAGACTGGGCCGGCAATGTTTCTATTACCCCAACTATCGTCATCAGGCCGTTACCGCTACCTGTGGCCAGAATATCCGCAAACAGAACCAGAATAGATCGTGGTGATCCTGTTACACTCACTTACGAATCTGAAAATGCCGATGAGGTTTTGATCAACGGGGTGACGCAAAGTAGGTTGAATGGTCAGCAGACGATCAACCCCAATTTTTCTGCTGATTACATTCTGGAAGTCAAAAATCAGGTCGGAACAGCAAGAGATACGGTAACTGTAGAGGTAACTCCACCACCAGCCATGCCCAACATCCGTGTATTTAATGTTAATCCTACCAATCTGGAAGAAGGAGAAGACATCACCATTACCTGGGACGTTCAGAATGCCACACATGTGACCTTGTTCAGAAACGGATCTGTATTAAGAGCCAGGTCTACGGATGTCAGTGGTTCCGTAACCGTTGGAAGTCGCAGTCCAGGAAATTATGTAATCAGGATTTTAGCAGAAGGTAATGGAGGAACTGACGAGAGAAGCAGAAATGTAACGGTGAGAGAGCCCGCTGGTCAACCGGCACCTGATCCTACCTATGACTGTGAGTTTATCTTATTTCAATATGTCAATAGCACGGCAGCAGATGCTTACTGGGTGCTTAATCTGGGAAATGTAGGAGGAACTGCCAAGGAGATTAGAAGAATTGATAATACAGGAGGAACAGATATCAGGTTGATCGTATCCGGCAGGGATGCTATCATTCCGGCAGGCGGAAGTTCAAATGTATTCAATGGACTGACTATGCGAAACAATTTCACGGCTATTGTTGGTAATCCCAATGGTTTGGCCACATTGAAATTTTGTTTTGATGACTAGGAGATACTAGCGGGAGCCTTATATGTAAATTAAGGCTCTTCTTTTCTTCCTTCTTTCGTTCATTTTTGGCTTAATCCAAAAAGTCGAGTAGACAAGGGGATTTTCACCCCAAGCCTCTCACAGAACCGTACGTGAACCTCTCGATTCATACGGCTCTTCGTAATCAAATCTAAGGTTTATATCCCCATTCCCAATGTGGAAAAAGATAAGCGTATCTATGAGCCACATTTCTGAGCCATTTTCTAGCTAACTGGAAGGATTTTCGCCTTCTGAAGCGTTTATACTTATTGTATACCCATTTGACCAGTCGGTTGTTAATTCTAACAAACAACAAATTCATTGTGAACTTAGATATTTTCCCATAATATTGAATCCATCCCCTTATCAAAGGGCTTAGTAGCTTAGAAAGAGTCTCTATTGGTGCATTGGTCCATCTGTGAACCTTCAGTTCCCTGAGTTTATTCACTATTCGTTTGATGGCCTTTTTACTAATAGCGGGAGTAAACCCTGTGGTCACCTTTCCTGTT
>JBCBHL010000170.1:0-15242 GCA_038525605.1 Bacteroidota bacterium | reverse complement strand
ACACGCTTTGGAGGTGCCGATTTTGAAATCATCCACAAAGCGTGTGAAGACATAATTAGATTCGGGAAAGGTTTGCCCACAATCTGTGCTGACAGCGACAATTAAGCCATCAGTAAATTCTCCAACGTTTTTGGCATATGCATATCTGAATGTAACAGAAGACAGGTTAGCATCTTCCAGTAAAAATGAGGGTGAAATCAGGTAATCGAGGCTACCAAGAGCGTCATTTGAATTAAAATATGGCAGTATCATTCCGCTGTCCTCCGCAGTTTCAAATGCAGCATTTCCAATCTGCCACAGACTATTGTTGTTCAACTGCCATTCATTTATCGGAAACACATCGAAGTTTTCAGCATATGGAATGCTGGCATTTTCGGTAATCAGCAGTTGATCGGTTTTATTGTTGTTTTCAGGGTTTTCATCAGTTTCTGCACCAATATTTTCAATTCTGATTTCAAAATCATACAATTCCCCCGGCATACCTTCAAATATGGAAAATGCATAAGTACTGACGGAAAGCGGTGAAAGACTAAAGTCTCTCTCAGCAGTTTCAATGAGTTGGTTGTTAACGTAGAAACTCAATTCAAAGCTACTAATGGTATTGGTACCATAATTTCTTACTGTTACGAGTGGACTGATCTGGTTACTACAGTTTCCGAGACCAGCGGAAAATGAATAATCCATAATTCCCAGGTCATTGCTGAACCGAACAGGTTCTTCCAGGGCTTTCGAATTGAGTAGTGACTTTCTTCTCGGGCTATTTTCCAAAATGATTTTCATCCTGGTAGTTTGATCAGCAGAAAACATATTCATGCATTCGTCGTTGGTGAAATCCATGTAGTTTTCGGTCATATTTCGAGCGCCACAAGTGATTCTTTCCGCAGGACAACCGTTGGTACTTGATTCAGCCAGAGGGGTGTCTTCACAAAAGTCATCGACTGTACATCCTCCATCACCCCAGATATGTCTGAGGCCCAGAAAATGTCCGATCTCATGTGTCGCAGTTCGTCCAAAGCTTTCAAATCTGCCTCCGGTCTCCAGGTTGATACCCCAGTATGCAAAATCAATTGCTACACCATCAGTTTCCTTATTTGGATCAAATTCGCCGTCTAGTCCATCGATATTGGCAACTGGAAATTGCGCCCACCCGAGAAATCCGTTTAACTCCGCTACGTAAATATTTAGGTAGTCTTCCTGAGGCCAGGAGATGTTTGATTTTAGCAGTCCATCGTCGTTGAATGAATAAGATGTTCTGTTTCCCCTTGTTCTGGTAATTCCGTTGGTCGGTAAACCTTCAGGGTCTTGCTTCGCAAGCTGGAAAGAAATACCAGTATCTACTGCCCGGTCTTTGAAAATATCCGATGTGTTGACGGTATCTGCATTAGTTCTTCTGAAATCATCATTGAGAATGTCGATCTGTTCCAGTACTTTTTCTATAGATAAATTTTGAGGTGTTCCAATAGCTTCACCATTGTGGATGACGTGCACAACAACCGGAATTACATAGTCCTGGTTTTCAGTACGAAAAGAGATCTTTCGGGCTTTTTTAAGCCAGTCTTCAATTTCATAATCATGATAAAGGTGATTGTGTAAAGATGTTATGCCACATCTTTCCTGAGCGGATATGAGATTTGTAAAAAATAAAAACAGAAGGCACAAAAGTGCATTTCTTACCATCAAAGAAGACATTGCAAATAGCTTAAGCAGGATTTCTTTCTGGTGAATCAACGTTGATTGCCACCACAGATTGTATCTCGGGAACTGCTTTTTTGATGGCTTCTTCAACACCAGCTTTTAACGTCATTGGCGACATTGGGCATGTACCGCATGCACCAAGCATTTCCAGTTTGACGGTGAAATCATCATCTATTTCAAGTACTCTAACATTGCCTCCGTCAGTTTCCAGATATGGTCTTATGGAATCGAGGGCTTTTTCAACGCGATCTAATATACTGTCTCCCATATGATTAAGTATTCATTTCTACTTTTTTGGTTTTTTCAAGGTTGGCATTTCTGATGGCTACCTGTCTGGCTACCGCTTCTGCCAGTTGCATAAATGCTTCTCCTGTTACTTCGTCCTTTAGAGAAGCAGGAAAGCCACTGTCTCCACTTTCTCTTATCGACTGCACTATCGGTATTTCACCCAGGAAGGTGGTTTCATTTTTATCAGCCAGATTACGTCCCCCGCCTTCACCAAAAATAAAATATTTATTATCCGGTAATTCTTCGGGTGTAAAATAAGCCATGTTTTCAACAACACCTAGTACCGGAACATTTATCTGCGGTTGCCTGAACATTCCCAAACCTTTTTGTGCATCCTTTAATGCGACCTTCTGAGGTGTTGTAACCACAATAGCACCCGTAACAGGTACTGTCTGTACTAACGTTAAATGGATGTCACTTGTTCCCGGAGGAAGGTCAATCAGCAAATAATCCAGTTCACCCCATTCTGCGTCACCAAGAAACTGCTTCAGAGCCGAGCTGGCCATCGGACCTCTCCATACAACTGCATCATCAGATGGCGTTAAAAAGCCAATTGATATAAGCTTCACTCCATATTGCTCAATCGGAATGATCATATTCTTGCCATCCTTCTGAATAATAGAGGGTTGCTCGAATTCACAATTGAACATGGTTGGTATAGAAGGACCGAAAATGTCTGCATCTACCAAACCTACCTTTGCACCTGATTTGGCCAAAGAAACTGCGAGATTCGCCGAAACTGTAGATTTACCAACCCCACCTTTACCAGATGACACTGCAATAATGTTTTTTACATTTGGTAACAGGGGTGAATTACTTCTCGTGGTGGTCACATTAGACGTCATATTGATGAACAGGCGGGCCTCAGGAGAAACCTGACTACTGATAGCGTCTTCTACATTTTTGCGAATCAACTCTTTTAGGGGGCAGGCAGGGGTAGTCAATACAACATCAAATGAAACATCATTTCCTTTTATTTCCAGTTTTTGAATCATTCCAAGCGTAACCAGGTCTTTTTTCAAATCCGGATCATCGACTGTTGACAGCGCTTTTAATATATTTTCTCTTGTAATATCAGCCATATTATGTCAGTATAGTACCCTTTGTGCAGCAAAGTTTATTCAATCTGAAACATTCAACAAATAATATGTGAAATAAGTTAGATTTGTGGTAAGAATAGTTGTACAAAAGACATGATAGATCAGGCTACCATAAACGAGATTAAATCCAGGATGGATATCGTGGAGGTAGTGGGCGATTTTGTGTCGCTGAAAAAGTCGGGACAGAACTACAAAGCGCTCAGTCCTTTTGGCAATGAGAAGACTCCTTCTTTTTATGTTGTTCCTTCCAAAGGAATATTCAAAGATTTTAGTTCCGGGAAAGGTGGTGATGCCATTACCTTCATTATGGAGATTGATGGATCCAGCTATGTGGAGGCGCTCAAATACCTGGCAAAAAAATATGGAGTAGAGATTATTGAGGAGGAACGTTCCGATGAGTATATGCAGGCTCAGAATGAGCGCGAGAGTTTATACATCGTCCTGAATTTCGCTAAAG
The DNA here is from genome assembly GCA_038525605.1 of Bacteroidota bacterium. Classification (GTDB taxonomy): domain Bacteria; phylum Bacteroidota; class Bacteroidia; order Cytophagales; family Cyclobacteriaceae; genus JANSWY01. The sequence continues at coordinate 11,702 of JBCBHL010000170.1, read as the reverse complement.
AATATTACAAAGAGCTTCTGTGGCAAAATGAAGAGGGTAAGTCAATCGGCTTGTCTTATTTCAAGGAACGAGGTTTTTCGGAGGAAACCATCAAAAGCTTTGACCTTGGTTACAGTCTTAATATTTGGGACGGATTGATCAAAGAAGCTGACAAGAAAGGGTATAAGCAAGAGTATCTGGAGAAATCCGGGCTTAAAATAGTCAAAGAGAATAAGTCTTACGACAGGTTTCGGGGACGTGTGATATTCCCGATCCATAACATTACCGGAAAGGTAGTTGCCTTCGGTGCTAGAATTCTTATAAAAGATAAAAAGCAACCTAAGTACATCAACTCTCCTGAAACGGAATTATATCACAAAAGTCATATTCTTTACGGAATCTACCAGGCCAAGCAGGCTATCCGCCAGGCAGATAATTGCTACCTGGTGGAAGGTTATACGGATGTCATTTCTATGCATCAGGCTGGCGTAAGGAATGTGGTTGCCAGCTCCGGTACGGCGCTTACTGAAGATCAGATCAAGCTGATCAGCAGGTTCACACAGAATATTACAGTACTTTTTGATGGTGACTCTGCAGGAATCAAAGCGGCCATGCGTGGTATTGATATGATTCTCGAAGGTGGTCTTAATGTGAAAGCGATCTCGTTTCCGGAGGGAGAAGACCCTGATAGTTACTCGAGACAGTTAAATTCTTCTGCATTTCAGGCGTTCCTGGAAGATGAAGCAGCTGATTTTATCAAATTTAAGACTAATCTTTACAAGCGTGATACGGAATCAGATCCGTTGAAAAAAGCGGAAACAATCCGAGAGATTGTTAACAGTATCGCCAAGATTCCTGATTCAATCAAAAGGACGGTTTATTTGAAGGAATGTAGCTCTCTGTTGGACATTTCTGAGCAGGTCATTATTACCGAACTCAATAAAATCCTGCTGAAAGCCAGTAAAGATGAGCAGCTAAAACAACTTCGCGAAGCAGAAAGGCCTCCCGAGGAACCAACTTTTATGCCGCCTGTTGAAGACCTTGCTGTTACGGAGAAATCCAGGTCTATTGATAGCCTGATTCATGAACAGGAGAGAGAAAGTCTGAGAATGCTGATCAACTACGGCGCTCATCTTATTTTGGGGCATGATAATGAAGAACAATATTTGGTTTCCTATTTTTTTTCAGAAATTGAGGACGTAGAATTTCAGAATAAAGTTTATAATGAAATATTGACCATCTGTAAAAACAAGTTTGAAAAAGGAGAAATTGTCGATGCTGAGTATCTTTTGGACGTAGGTTCCGAACAAGTGAAGTCGGCAGTTGTTGATTTAGTAACAGATCGATATGATGTGAGCGAGTTCTGGCAAAAGAAGTATGAAATTACGATTACCAGAGAAGAAGATATTCTGAAGAACGCAACCTATTCGAATATTGTTAGGTTAAAGTTTAGAATAATAGAAAAATTAGTAAAAGAAAATCAGGAGAAGCTAAAGCATGCAAATGACGAGGTTGAGGAAATGGCTATTATAGACACTTACAGCAAGCTGAAGAAAATGCAGATGCAGATAGCGAAGATTTTAGGAAATGTAACAACATAATACCCAAGATATACACATTTATGTTAGATAGTATAGAAGAAGCGATAGAAGCGGTCCGAAATGGAGAGATTATTATAGTAGTAGATGATGAGGACAGAGAAAACGAGGGCGATTTTATTTGTGCCTCAGAGGCAGTAACTCCCGAGATCATCAATTTTATGGCGAAAGAGGGTAGAGGCCTTATCTGTGCCTCAATTCCTGAGTCAAGGGCAGAAGAGCTCGGTTTGGAGTTGATGGTAGGTAAAAACACTGCGGCTTTTGAAACACCTTTCACAGTTTCTGTGGATTTGATAGGGCATGGAACTACCACAGGGATATCGGTTTCTGATCGTGCCAAGACCATCAAGGCTTTAGTGAACCCTGATACCAAACCTGAGGAATTGGGTAAACCAGGGCATATTTTTCCCCTTAAAGCCAAGAAAGAAGGTGTATTGCGTAGAGCTGGTCACACAGAAGCTGCCGTTGATTTTGCCAGGTTGGCAGGATTCAATCCTTCTGGCGTACTGGTGGAAATACTCAATGAAGACGGCACCATGGCCCGGCTTCCCGATCTTAGGAAAGTAGCCGATAAGTTTAATTTGAAACTGGTCGCTATCAAAGACCTGATTGCTTATCGACTCGAGAAAGAATCACTGATAGAAAGAGAAATATCGGTGAATATGCCAACAAAATATGGTGATTTTGAACTAACCGCATTCAAACAAAAAGATTCGGGAGAAACGCACCTGGCACTTTCTAAGGGAAAATGGGAAGAAGATGAGCCGATTCTGGTAAGGGTACATTCTTCCTGCGTGACAGGGGATATTTTTCACTCTTTCAGATGCGATTGCGGAGATCAGCTATATGCGGCGATGAGTATGGTTGAAAAAGAAGGTAAAGGCGTTGTGATTTACATGAATCAGGAAGGAAGAGGCATTGGGCTGGTCAATAAGTTGAAAGCCTATAAGTTGCAAGAAGAAGGTTATGATACGGTAGAAGCAAACCTGAAACTGGGTTTCGAAATGGATCAGCGTGATTATGGTGTGGGTGCTCAGATACTACGAGCATTGAATGTGACTAAAATGAAACTGATTTCCAATAATCCTAAAAAACGTGTCGGTTTAGTGGGTTATGGTCTGGAAATTGTTGAGAATGTAGGTATCGAGATTACACCAAATGAACATAATCAAAAGTACCTTGAGACAAAACGAGATAAAATGGGGCATGAAATTCTTAAAAAAATTGGATTATAAACGGCTGATATTACTTTTTTTAATTCTTACTTTTTCTGTTTCAGTAAAATCAATTGCACAGCAGTTTCCGTCACAACTTTGGCATCAGGGTTATGTCATTACTGTTAAAAAGGATACCGTAAGAGGACTGATTAAATATGACATGGAAGCAAATTCCATTCAGGCGAAAACCAAGCAAAAAGTGTTTTCCTTTTCCAGTCATTCGATCCTGATTTCAGAAATTTTTGATGAGACTGTCGGAAACAACAGAATGTTTTATTCAATTCCCTACGAGTTGAATAGTGGCTTTAAAACCAGAATGCTTTTTGAATTGTTGCTGGAAGGGCCTGTTTCTCTGCTGGCAAGAGAGGAGATTGTTCAGGAAACAGCGACAACCAATAATTTTGGAGGACCCCAGCTGGTCAGAGACCGTCTGAGATACAACTTCTTTTTTCTTGATAACAAAGGGGATATTCAGTTTTACAATGGTAAAAGATCAGACCTGATCAGTTTTATGTCCAGGAAAGGCGGGTTGGTCAAAAGCTTCATTAAAGAAAATAAGCTAAAGACTGATGAAGTCCGGGATCTTATCAGAATAGTTGCATTTTATAATTCCATTTGATTTTAAAAAAGAACAAATACTAATAGCATGTCAAAACCACTTATCCTCGTCTCCAATGACGATGGCATTACTTCACGCGGTATCAGGAAACTTGTAGAACTCATGGTTCAGTTGGGTGAGGTTGTTGTTGTTGCACCCGATAGTCCTCAGTCAGGAATGGGGCACGCCATCACTGTAGGAGATACTTTGAGACTTAGGGAGTCGGATATTTTTCATGACCTGGGTGTTGAAGCATATGAGTGTAGCGGTACCCCTGCAGATTGCGTGAAACTGGCGAAATTTCACGCATTGAAAAACAGAAAAGTTGATTTGGTCGTAAGTGGTGTCAATCATGGTGCCAATTCATCCATTAGTGTATTGTACAGTGGTACAATGAGTGCAGCGATAGAAGGTGCTATTGAAGGGACTCCTGCAATTGGTTTTTCAGTCTGTGATTACGGGGCAAATGCGCATTTCGATCATATCGATCAATTTGTAACAAAAATTACAGCTGAAACGCTGGAAAAGGGAATTCCCAAAGGAACTGCTCTTAACGTGAACTTCCCTGTGTACGACGAGAACAAACCGCTGAAAGGAATCAGGCTTTGCAGACAAGCTAAGGCCAGGTGGCTGGAGAAATTTGACCAAAGACAGGATCCATATGGCAGGAATTATTTTTGGATGGTTGGTGACTTTATCAATGAAGATGATCAGGACGATAATGATGAATGGGCACTGAAAAACGACTATGTTTCAGTAGTTCCCTGTCAGTTTGATCTCACTAACTATCAGTCGTTGAGTCACCTGGAGAATATCGGGTTTTTGTCTGAATAAGCTATCGACTGATAGCGATGCTAATGATCGTTATTAACAATGGTATTTCTATGTCTAGATTGCTGAGATTAGGATTGGCTTTGTGAAAGAACCGGAAACTAATTGAGTATCTTCAGCTTATTTTTTCATATTTGGCAGATTATGCTTTGTCACGACAGATTTGGACTGAAAGTACGAAGGGGCTCGGTGAAAATAGGGGTAGCAATCAAGTGAGTATCGCAAGGTAGGGTTGTTAATCTTAAAAAAATGAAGGTGCACTAATTAGATAAGTGCACCTTTTGCATTTCCTGTAATAATGCTTCAATATCTTCGTTGACCAGCAATTCCTGCTGTGTCTCATCGGACATAAATCCCTGAGTAGTCGTATGCGTAAGCATATCTACCAAAGGGTTGTAAAAGCCGGCAACATTGTAAAGGGCACACGGTTTCTGATGATAACCGATTCTTCCCCAGGTGAAAACTTCAAATATCTCTTCAAGTGTACCAATTCCTCCCGGCAGGCATAAAAACCCATCAGATAGTTTGTTGATCAAAGCTTTGCGTTCATGCATGTCTTTTACAACAATCAGCTCTGAGATGCCCTGATGTCCAACTTCAAGTTCCATCAGCTTTTCCGGTATAATACCAGTGACTTTTCCACTATTCTCCATCACTGTATCGGCGATTACACCCATCAAACCAACATTTCCGCCTCCGTAGATCAATTCAATGTTTTCTTGGGCGAGGATCAGGCCTAGTTGCCTGGCTGCCTCCGTATATTCTGGTAGGATGCCTTTCTTAGACCCACAAAAAACAGCTAAACTCTTCATTTTACCTCTTAAAAAGGTAAATCATCATCTACAGAAGGAGCAGGGCTATTTGTCAACCACTCCGGTGGGTTTTCATTAGAATCCGCAGCAGAAGACCCGCTTCCGTCACTTTGAGGAGCGGCTTCCATGTCATGGACTTTTTCGAGTCTCCAGGCCTGTAGTGAGTTGAAGTATTTAACTTCTCCTTTAGGATCTGTCCATTTTCTGCCTTTCAGGTTAAAAGAGACATTTACCTCCTGACCAGGGTTGAAAGCATCTAATTGATCGCAGTTGGCCTGAATAAGCTCAAATTTCACAAATTCAGGATATTGTGGGTTTTCCGCATACTCTATCACAAATTCTCTTTTTCTGAAAGAATCGGTGATATTTTGCGTGTCGTATTTTTCTACTATTTTACCTTTTACATTCATAAGGCAAATATAAATGTTTGATCATTTTAATCCCCGAATATGTAATAGAAAATCTAATAATGTAACTGCAAGATGCTTCTCATCTTCGATCGGATTATTTCACTCATTTAGATTACTCAACCAATTTGAAACGGACTAAAACCCCAATGTAAGTTGTCTTGGTAATTGCGTATTTTCCACCTGGAAATTGGATACGCCCACCCCCAGCAATCTGATGCTCTTTTGGATGAGTTCTTTTTCCAGAAGAATTTCTTTCAAAACAGTCATCAATGTTTCCAGATCTTTGATAAGAAAATTATTGGTTTTACTTCTGGTAATTTGATGAAAATCTGAATATTTAATTTTTAGATGAACCGTTTTGCCGTACAGTTTACTTTTCTCTATCCTGCCAAATACGGTTTCAGCAATTCTGTTGACTTCTTTAGTGACCTCTTCCAGATTCATCAGATCAGATGAAAACGTGTTTTCGGCACTTACAGACTTTCTTTCCCTGCTGGGATTTACTATCCTTCGATCATCGCCACGACAGATATCATAATAATACTTTCCTGCTTTGCCGAAGTTGACGATTAACGATTCAAGAGATTTCTTCTTTAGGTCACTGCCCGTGAAAATGCCCATTTTATTCATTTTTTCGGCAGTTTTTTTACCAATGCCATGAAACTTATGAACCTGCAATTTTTTGATAAAATCATCTGCATCTTCCGGTAGGATCACAAACAAACCATCGGGCTTGTTAATATCGGAAGCGGTTTTAGCCAGAAATTTATTAAAAGAGATACCTGCAGATGCTGTCAGATCTGTACGTGATTTTATTTTCTCTTTGATTTCCCTGGCTATCAAAGTAGCGGAAGGTAAGCCTATCTTGTTTTCGGTCACATCCAGATAGGCCTCATCCAGGGATAGCGGTTCTACCAAATCTGTGTATTCGAAAAATACATCACGAATTGTTTGGGAGACTTCTTTGTAAACCTGAAATCTATGTTTTACAAATATGAGATCGGGGCACCGCCTTTTGGCAATTACAGAAGGCATAGCAGATTTAACGCCGAATTTCCTGGCTTCATAACTGGCCGCAGCAACTACCCCTCTTTCGCTACTGCCACCTACTGCGATTGGCTTACCTTTCAATTCGGGAAAGTCTCTTTGTTCGACTGATGCGAAAAAAGCATCCATGTCTATGTGTATTATTTTTCTTATTTGTTCAGGTTTTATGAAAGAGCTAATATATTTGAAAAACAATTCAGAAGCGCAAATCGTTTTTACAACATGAAACAATCCAAGAAAATTTTTCTTTTGATTGCTATCATCTTTATGATCGCGATGATCGTAATTGGTTATGATATTTCCAGCAGGACTACATGGCCTGGAGCCAAGAAAAACCTGAAGGAGAGAATAGAAGACAAAGTTGAGAATGAGTGAGAAGACTGGTAAAGAGATAGACCTGAGCCGGGTCGATATGGACAGAATGAAAGAAATGTCTACTGCCGATCCCGGGCTGATAGAATTTGCGCATACTGTTGGCGGGGCTTTGGTAAAACCAATAGATCAGGGTAAAATAAAGGGTAAGTCAATTGCTGCCATGCACGACCAAACGCACAGGCAGTTCAGACAGCTTTACGAACAAATGCAAACACTGGTCGATCAGGCCAGAGGATTACAAAAAAGAGTGAACATTTCTGAAAGGATTTATCAGGCGAAAATGGGTTTTGAACCTGTGATCAATCACCTTTATTATCTGTATGAAAGAAAAAACGGAGAAGATCTCTTGTCGATGGTTTCTCCGGAGGAGTGGGGTAGGAGTTTTCCTTTTAACACCTACATTGCGAAGGTCCACTTATTGTCCGATCATACCTGGGAAGTGCTCGAAAGCCCGGGAGATGATTTGGTTTAAATTGTATTTTGTGAATTGACTGTCAATTTGAATGCATTAAAAGCTTGTCGGGAAAATACAATTCAGATAAATTGACGCTGTTTTTGTTTTTTTCGAGATTCTATCGGACGTGGAGATTTGTTTTTGTTGACAATATCACCAGCCTTTCAGTTTCGTAATCTTCGTTGGAGCGCGCTTTGAGATCAATTCAAACAACCGCGTAAAATCTTGCGGAAATATCCTGATTTTCTATGTAAAAGCGCGTCAGTTTTTGTTACTTTAGCTGACGATGAGGACGGTAATAATTGACGATGAGAATTCGGTTAGGGAAACTACCAAAATGTTTCTTGAACTGTATGCTAAAGACATAGAAATAGTAGATGAATGCGCATCAGTGGCCGAAGGTTATGAGTCATTGTGTCGAAATAAGCCAGATTTAGTATTGTTGGATGTTGAAATGCCTGATGGTACGGGCTTTGACCTGCTGGCAAAGTTTGAAAAACTCAATTTCAGCGTTATTTTCATTACCGGGCATAATGATTTTGCCATCAGAGCTTTTAAGTTCAGTGCGGTCGACTATTTGTTAAAACCGCTTGATCCTGAAGATTTGATCAACGCATTGGAACGGGCCAGACAACTCAAAGATCACGAGATAGATCGTTTTAATTTGATGGCTAAGATCAATAAAGATGATAGCGGAAAATTGCCTGAGAGGATTGTTTTATCTGATGTGGATAATCTTTACATGGTAGAAACCAAAGATATCATCAGATGCAAATCAGAAGGTAACTATACCTATTTTTACCTGAGTGATGGGTCTGAGATATTGATTTCAAGGACTTTGAAAGAATACGACGAAATGTTTAGTGGCAGTCATTTTTTTAGGACGCACCAGTCACACCTGATCAATCTGAATTATTTCTCAAGGTACAATAAGAAAGAAGGAGGCTTCATTGTGATGAAAGATGGCAGTGAAGTACCGCTTGCTGTCAGGAAAAAGGAAAATCTCTTTAACCTGATTAAAAGTATTGGCTAGTAAAAAAAAGTGTTTCTTCTTTATCTTCTCAATACCAATATTTATCTAATATTTTCTGGCATTCGTCTAAACGATTGATTGTTTTTCATCAAAAAAGAACATTTTTAAGGAAAAACACAGCTAATGGAAATAATTTTAATCACTTTGACAGTGCTAATTGTAGCATCTGTTATTCTGGTCGTGAGACACAAAAAGAGAAACGCGGTGAAGCCGGTATCAGGAGGTGTTTATACGATTAAAAACAGTAGTGGAAAATTCCTCATCATCAAAGTACTTGCTCTTTCTAAAAAAGGATATGCACACTACTTGCAATATCCCTCAGAAATGATTCAAAGGCCACAAACACTTCAAATTTCAGTAATGGCCGACAAGCCTTCTCATAACAAAGCTGAGATTAATAAATTCCATAAAATGGCCCCTCAAATGATTGGAAGAATTAAAATTAATTCCAGAGAAATTCAGCGTTATCTAAGGCCTAAAGCTTCCTGATTATAAGATACTTTTTTCGTTTCATTGTTACATAAAAGATAGCTGTTGCTATCTTTTTTTTATTTTCGAAGCAACCATTTAAACAGAAAGTTCCGTTCAGTGAGAAATTAATATTAAATCGTGAAGAAATTGAATAATTTAAACATTAAGACTACTCTGCTGGCGACAGCAATGGTTTCCTTGACATTTTTATTTTCTTGTGTCAATGAAACTGAAGACAACCTAACGACAGATTGTTCTGCGAGTGATCTGACGGTGGAGCTTAGTTCTTCTACACTGGCATCTTGCTCTGAGGGAGGAAGTATCACTGTTGCCGGATCAGGAGGTAAAGGAAGCATCGTTTACAGTATAGATGGGAATAACTTCGGTTCTACTGCATCATTCAATGATTTGAGTGCAGGGTCCTACACTATCACGGCAAGAGATGAAAATGGCTGTACTTCTACTACCACAATTACAGTAGAAGCTGAAGCTAATACAATTGCTTTTGAAGTGGACGTTGTTGGCTCTTCATGCGGAAACGAATCAGGTTCTATTACTATCACAGCAACGGGCGGTTCAGGAAATCCGGAATACAGTGTCGATGGGACAAACTTTTCCAGCAACCCTGAATTTAGTCAACTTGCTCCGGGCGAGTACAATGTTACTGTAAGAGACGGTAGTTGTACTGTGAACAGAACTGTTAATGTATTGAGCGATGCAACGCTTAGCGGCGACATCATGCCGATCATTGAAACAAATTGTGCTATTACTGGATGCCACAGAGACGCAGTAAGTCCTCGATTTACCTCAAATGAGGCAATAGTTAATGCTGCCAACAGAATAAGAGCGAGAACGACAGCACGCACAATGCCTCCTTCAGGAAGACCTGATTTGTCTGACGAGGAAATTGCAAAGATTGCCTGCTGGGTAGAAGATGGCGCTCCTAATAATTGATTTTTAATAAAACCAACTAATTTAGATATGAAATATTTCTATTTTTTAGTATGTCTGTTAGTACTAGGTACTTCAGCAAATGCTCAGAAGTTTGAGTCTTCAAAAAGTTACATCAAGTTTTATTCTTCCGCGCCGATGGAAGACATTGAAGCTACCAACGAAACAGTGAAAAGCATCATAGACCTGGATAAAGGAGAAATGGTATATTCAGTAAAAATTAAAGATTTCCAGTTTGAAAAATCTTTAATGCAGGAACATTTCAATGAAAATTATCTGGAATCGGAAAAGTATCCGAAAAGTACCTTTTCAGGGACTATCAAAGGCTGGAATAAGCAAGAAGGTGAACAAGATGTTACCGTTGTTGGCAAATTGTTAATACATGGGATCACTAAAGACGTGGAAATCTTAGGCAAGCTTAATTACAGTGGCGATAAAGTGACGGTATTGGCGAAATTTCCGGTTGAATTGAAAGACTACAAAGTAAAAATTCCTAAGGCTTTATTCTACAACATCGCTGAAAGTGTGGAGGTGACTGTAGATTTTGAATACAAAAAACTATGAGAAAACAATTTGCACTCTGGGTGCTGCTAGGCTTACTTTTAGGTGGCGTACCTGCACATCAGGTCTATTGCCAATCCGATTTAATGGATTTACTTGATAGCGAAGATGACGATGACAAAGGATTTGTTTCCGCGACATTCAAAGGAACCCGTTTACTAAATGGACAAAGTGTGGAAACCAGGAAAAAAGGTGTATTGGAATTTGTGATCGGACACAGATTTGGCGCTATCAATACTGGTATTTCGCAACTTTATGGGCTAGACGATGCTTTCGTGAGATTTGCACTTGAATATGGTGTGACCGATGATTTAAGCGTAGGTTTTGGTCGTTCTTCTTTTGGAAAAGTAGTCGACAGTTTCGCAAAGTATAAAATCCTGAAGCAATCAAAGGCAATGCCCGTCACGATGACAGCATTTAGCAGTTTAGCAATAGATACAGAGGAATTTCCGGAAGATTCTCCCCTGGATCAATTCAATTTCAGACTTGATTATTCCTTTCAGATGCTGATTGCCAGGAAGTTTAACAGTGATTTTTCTTTACAACTGATGCCCTCTTTGGTGCATAGAAACCTGGCACCAGGCAGTGAAGACAATGATATTTTTGTGATGGGAGTAGGAGCGAGGTATAAGCTTACCAGCAGGCTCGCACTAGATATTGAATATTATAATCAGTTGAGGGATTTACCTGTTGGAGTTTACAATTCACTTGCGTTGGGATTGGAAATTGAGACAGGAGGACACGTTTTTCAATTGATATTCTCAAATGCTGTCCAACTAATTGAGAAGGGATTTCTTGTTGAATCCACAGGTAATTTTTGGGATGGTGATATTCATTTCGGATTTAATATCTCCAGAGCTTTTGACCTGAAGCCAGGACATAAAAAATAGCGGTCGTTAATACTTGAAAATATCAAAACCTGTTACAACGATGATTGTGACAGGTTTTTTTATAAATAACTATTTTTTACAAACAATTAAGGGTTTATCGAGTTCTATAATCAAGTTGAGTAGTAAGTTATATTTAAGGCCTGTCTAGTGTTTTGATGGGCTTTTTTTATGCCCTTTTCACTGTTTCGGAGTGTTTCCGGATCAGTCCAGATTTCTGTGGAGTATATTGTTAAAATACAACTTTTAGGATTTATACAATCCATCAATGACTGTGCACACAAATTTAGTTCATGCATTAAGTAAATTTTGTCACTTTTCCATTGATGAAAAGTGACCGCCAGGCGGCCCTGCAAAAATCTAGTGCTGCATACATTTATTAACGCTTTTTAAGCTAAAAATCAGGAAATAAAAGGAACTCGCTTAATAGATTCAGAAACAAATTTTTCGCTACACAAAAGCTCTAACAGCGGGGCTG
>JBCBHL010000169.1:0-15276 GCA_038525605.1 Bacteroidota bacterium | reverse complement strand
AGTCCTTTTTCCATCATAATTGCCAGACGCCCCCAGTTCGCGTTTGATAAGGGATCTGAGACCAATTCGCAACTCGCAATGAATTTATTTCAACTGGGACATTATTATTATGATAGCAGTTACATCAAAAGAGTTGAAAAAATGCTTACTGGCAGACTTGATGAACTGGTCTCAGATCCCTTATCAAACGCGAACTGGGGGCGTCTGGCAATTATGATGGAAAAAGGACTGTATGAGATGGCAATTACTGGTTCTGATGCGCTGGTATTGAGAAAAGAAATGGCTAACAATTACCTTCCTAATGCCATTAGTTTGGGAACCCTGGAAGATGAAAATCTACTACTGCTTGAAAACAAGGTAAAATCAGGTAAATCTGTTATCTATGTCTGTCAAAATAAATCCTGTCGCTTACCTGTAACCAACGTATCTCAGGCATTGGAATTAATGCAATAAGGTTTGACCTTAATCCCGAGCAATTTTTATCAGATTGAAAGCAGGTGGTATACTTCTTTTAATTACCGCTCAAATTCTCTTATCATAGCTTCACTGAGTGCAATTTCGAAGAGGTGAGGAGGTAACGACTTTGAACAATCCTCAAAGGTTACTGATAATAATTTGGATAGCTTTTTGTATATTGTTGGCTATGACAAAAATCGACAGAGAAGATATTCAGCTGATCAGTCGCCATAGTAATCTGTCCCAAAAAGGAATTGAAAAAGTTCTAAAAGAGGAGATATACAGTGATCAAAAAAACTGGCGTCAGTTTCTGAAATTGATCATGATCAGTCTGGGAGTGGGGTTTACAGCTTTTGGCATCCTGTTTTTCTTTGCCTATAACTGGGCAGATTTACACAAGTTTGTGAAATTGGGACTTATCGAGTTAATCATCGTTTCTATGACGATCGCAATACTTTCTCTGAAGCTTAGTAAGCTCACTAAAAATATATTGTTAACAGGTACAGTTCTCATTGTGGGAGTGTTGTTTGCAGTTTTTGGTCAGATTTATCAAACTGGTGCTAATGCCTATGATTTCTTTCTGGGGTGGACCTTGTTTGTGACGCTTTGGGTTTTGGTAGCGAATTTTGCCCCTTTGTGGCTAGTCTACATTACCTTGATCAATACAACGGTTATTTTGTATAATCAGCAGGTTTTACATAGCGATGTATCTGTTTTCTTATATACTATCTGCTTTCTGATAAATGGAGTTTTCCTAATTTCCTTTATTGCTGGCAATAAGCTCAAAAGTAAAATTCAGGCGCCCGGATGGTACACCAAAACCCTGGCATTGACAACCGTTGTTTTTGCAACTTTGGGTAACATAGTTGGAATTATGGATTACAACGCAGATGGCTGGTTCGCATTGCTATTGATATTATCAGCGTCACTTTATGGGTACGGCATTTATTATTCCCTCAAGCAGCAAAGTCATTTTTACCTGTCGATCATTGCATTCAGCGTCATTGTTATTTTTTGTTTCGTGTTAATTAGAATATCAGACGGTCAGGGAATGTTTTTTCTCATCAGCATTTATGTAATCGCCAGTGTCACACTGGTCGTTCGTCAAATGCTCAAACTACAGAAGAAATGGAAAGGATAGAAAAACTGAAGTCAATTATGGCGACTTTGACAGAAAATGATCCTGAATTTGTCGTCAACGAAAATGCATTAGAAGAGTCTGTAGCAAAGCAGGAGGAAAATCAGGCTGGTTTGGCTGTAAAAGTACTCACCATATTTGGTGGGTTTTTAGCTACTAATTCCTTCATAGCTTTTTGTATTGCAGCAGGATTATACGATTCAGCTGGTGGGCTGCTGGTCTTCGGAATTGTTTTTATCGTAATCTCTATTTTACTGGATAGGTTTTACGATCGACTGATTATTGATACTTTCAGTGTTACCATGTTTGCCAGCGGACTGGCACTGGCGGGCTGGGGAACAGGAGCTCTGGATTCGGATTTGAACCTCATTCCACTTTCCTATATTGGAGTAGGTATCATCATTGTTTTTGTGGCCAGGAGCTTTATTCTGACATTTCTATCAATATTGTTGATCAACGGAAGTATCATCACACTGATGTTAATGAATAGTTATTACGACCTGGTTCATTTGTACAACACCATTTGTACATTGTTGGTGACCTATCTTTTTCTGAACGAAGCGAAGGCGATCTCTATGAATAACAGGTTTACGGAATTGTATGGCCCTTTCAGAATCGGGCTTGTTTTTTCACTGCTTTTTGGTCTGATTGTTCTGGGAAAAAAGGGCTTTATTCCGGTATCCGAAAATCTGGTTTGGTTATCTTCTATTGTCATGTTTGCTGCAGTATTATACATGGTTACAAAAATTTTGAATATAATGTCAGTAATGGCTGTAAGGATGAAGTTATTGGTTTTGATAGCCAGTGGATTAATATTGCTTTCGACAGTGTTTTCTCCGGCCATTGCAGGAGCAATTTTAATTCTATTATTGAGCTTTAAGGTCAACTACCGAACAGGAATGGCCATTGGAGTAATAGCATTGGTCTATTTCATATCACAATATTATTACGATCTCAATTTCTCTCTTCTCACCAAATCAATCATGTTGATGAGTTCGGGGAGTTTGTTCTTGTTGTTATATTTTTTCACCTCTAAAAAAATTGACAGTAATGAAGAACTTTAAAGCCATCATCATATTGCTAAACCTGGTTTTATTGCTGGTGTTTTTCAATCTCGATGTACTGAAAAAAGAAAAAGTGCTGGATGAAGGTCAGTTGATATTGCTAAAGCTGATGCCATTAGATCCACGTTCTTTAATGCAGGGCGATTACATGAATTTAAGATATGCCATTTCTGCAACAAATAGCGATGAAGAATTTTCGAAGCGTGGTTACTGCATTGTGAAGCTGGATGAAAACGGAGTAGCGGAAAAGGTGAGGTTACAGGAAAGCGTTGAACCTATCAGTTCCGGTGAATATGCCATTAGTTACACAACGAGAAAATGGCATGGTATTAATATTGGCGCGGAATCCTACTTTTTTCAGGAAGGGGAAGGAGAGAAATATGAAGAGGCCAAATATGGAGGTATCAAAGTTGATGGAAATGGCAATAGTTTGCTGATCGGGCTATACGATGAAAACAGGGTGTTGATTGAGTAGTATTCTATTCAAAGTGATTCAAACAGTATCTATTTCGGTAGTGAAAATCTACTTGTACATCTATTTCAAAATTCAGAATGTCCGCTAGCAATAGCTAACTAATTATTAGGCTGTTAAACCAAAACGCTGGTTTCACTACCTTTAAAACTTTCTGATGAATTGTAAACCGTAAAGGATACAGTAGTGCCTCTGTCTGCCGTGATAAGCAATTGTCCACCGTTTTTCTCTACGAAATCTTTACACATCAGCAAGCCTATTCCTGAGCCTTTTTCCTGCTCTGTTCCTGTACGGGTAAAGCTTTCTCCTTTTTTCAAAATCTGGCCAATCATTTCATGCGTCATCCCAATCCCGGTATCTTGTATCGATATGGTTGACATCCCTCCATCATGACTGACGGCTATGGTAATTTGTCCATTCTTGGGTGTGAATTTGATCGCGTTATGAATCAGGTTACGGACAATAAACTCCAGCATGTTTTTATCCGCATATAGCATCGATTCGTCTACTTCATCTTCAATCACCAGTTTGATGTTTTTTTGTTCCATCAGCAGGGCGAATAGCTTAACAGATTTGTCAATAATGCGTCTCAGGTCCAGTAAAATTGGATCGAAAGTCAGTCTGTCTTGCTGTAGTCGTGACCATAGCAACAGATTGTCCATCAGCAATGTCAGGTTCTGTAGTGAAAACCGTGTCTTGTTACTCAGTGCGGAAAGGTCTTCCTGAGATAACTTGTGATAATGGTTGATAAACAGGTTTAAATAAGCGTCTACTGTTGTAAGGGGACTTTTTAATTCATGCGAAATGATGGAGAAAAGTTTGGATTTGACCTTGTTCAATTCTTTCAATTCGCTTTCGGAAAGGCGTAGTTGTTGCAGGGTTTGTTCTAGTTCTTTCGTTCTTTCTTTTACCTGCACTTCCAGCTGATTACGCTGATTTTCAATGAGTCGCTTTCTTTCAGTTTCCTTTTCCAGCTCTAGTTTTTCTTTTTCAATCTTTTGGAAAGTAAGCATTTTTCTGGCTCTGTTGAGCCTGTCAGCAAGTCCAAGTGAGAACAGTACTACCTGTGCTACAGCACCTATCTGAATGCCATATCGCGTGAAGAAATTGTCTGAGACGAAGTAGTTCAGCTCACGGAAGATGAATAGTATTCCACCGATGTTAAACATCGAAAATGCCAGCAATACCCACAAGGCTGGTTTGTATCCGCTTCTGTAAACAACGATACTGGTAATAGTCATAGCGGTCATGGTGGTAGTGCCCAGGATACCAATAATATGATTGGTGGTAGTAAGCATTTCATGTATACCCGACCAACTGATTAACCACGTCGCAATTGGTATTAAATACAGCAATTGCATGATGTTAAAAAACTGATGCCACCGTGGTACATATTGGTCAGTATGTAGATAGGTTTGGGTAAACAGGATTCTGCAGATGTTGGTGAGTGGAATGATCAAAGCAAAGAAATATGCATTCCAGACCGGGCTTGATGGCCAGAGTAATTCATAGGTGAACCCGTAGTAAAAGGCCATGTAGAGTCCAAACCCAACAATTGACAGGACGTACCACAGATAGCTCTTATCTTTCACAGAAAAGTAGATCATCAGGTTGTAAAGAGCCATGACAATTACAATTCCGAAGAAGATACCATGAGCGATCAATCGCTGACGTTCTAATGATCTCCATTCACTGGAAGTATACTGTTGTATTTTGCTGGTGCTAAGATCAAAAAGTGGGTGGTCACCTTTTAACTTGACGATTAATGTGTCCTGATTGATTTGAAGAATATTGAGGTAGGAGAGGTAGGTTTTGTCTTTGCCTGTAGATAAGGTACCGCTTTTTAAGGTATCATTGCTAGTATAGGCAATCACCTGTCCCCAGCTTTTTATTTCAATGAATTCCGAATCTTTTTCCGGTATCAGTTGAGTCCAGTACCAGGTGTCTTTTGAGAATTGAGCAGAATCTGCTTTTTGTTTCAACGAACTGTCCAGGTACAGGTTCTGTGCCTGAGCCAACACTCCTGTGAGAAATAGTAATAGTCCGATGAAAAAGGTTTTCATTTGGTTAAATTATTCATAGATGAGGAGAAATTGGTGCATTTTCTGTAAAAGATGGTCCATTGGTGGGCTAGATGTAGATAAATCATAATTAAGATTTATATAATTATGATTTAAAGATGAAGTGATCTTACTTTGGAGTATGTCTGTAGAGAAGACTAAAATATTGATTGCTGAAGATGATTTTGTGGTAGCAAAGAACCTCAGCATCATCCTGGAGGATAAAGGATATGAAATTTTGGGTGCCTGCGAATCCGGAGAGGAGTTGCTCCAGTCTTTAAGTCAGCAATTGCCGGACCTGGTGATCATGGATATCAACCTGGCAGGGTTGCTGGATGGGGTGGAGGCGACAGCACTTGTCAAGAACAAAACAAATATTCCTGTCTTATACCTCACTTCAGATCGTGATCCGGCTACTCTGGAACGCGCAAAGCTTACCAATCCGGATGGTTATCTGATCAAGCCTTTCGATGATGACGAGCTGATCTTCTCCATCGAAATTGCATTGCACAGGCATCACCTGAGTGCTGGTAATGCAAAAGAAAGTACAGTCGTCAGCGATTCACATCTTTATGTAAAGGTGAAAAACAGGCTAACCAAAGTAAAGTTTGAAGAAGTCAGATACCTGGAAGCCAATGACATTTATTCCATTCTGGTGACCAATAATAATAATTTCATACTCAGCTATTCTCTAAAAGTACTGGAAGAGAAACTACCTGACCGCCGGTTTATGCGTGTTCACAGATCTTACATTGTTAACACAGATCATATCAATGCCATAGAAGATAATTACATACACATTGCTGACTCAAGTATCCCAATTGGAAAGACTTACAGAGAGGACCTGATGAAGCGACTGTCAATTATTTAGTAGGATTAATACCGTCCGTGAGCCAGCTAGAGCAAAATGTTCTTTTGATTGAAACTTTTGTATTTGGTAATTAATGCAATTTTTAAAATAAGGTATCATAACCGCCACTAGTTTTTGAAATATTGTTAATTGATAACGTTGGTCATTGTCATTTTTCCTTAACCACGATATTCACTCCGTTCACCTGATAAAATACCTACCTTCACCTGCAATCACTTTTTTTATCGCCTGACAATGAGAAAATTGTAATCAGGAAAAAGAAAGTATTCAATGGCATCAGAGAGTTTTTCAGGATATGTTTGGGTAGCAGTAGGCTTTTATATGGCCTTGATCCTTTACTTTGTAATAAGGGGAGCACTCAAAACAAAAAGCATTTCTGATTATGCCCTAGGAAACATCGCTTTCTCACCTGTAGCTGTGGGGCTGGCTCTCGCTGCTTCGATGACCAGTGCCGCTACCTTCATTATTAATCCCGGTTTCATAGCTTATTACGGAATCAGCGGATTCATTTCTTTTGGATTGGTACTATCCATCAGTTCCCTCTTTTCTCTGATCATCATCACTAAAGGATTCAGGAAAGTTGGTACCTCGGTAAAAGCATTGACAATGGCACAATGGATTGGTAATCGTTATCAGAATAAGTCCTATGCCTTGTTTTTTGGATTCGTATCTTTATTACTGGTCACATTTATTGTATTGATATGTGTCGGACTCAGTAAGCTCTTATCAAAAGCTCTCAATGTTAATGAAGTAACCGTATTGGTGTCCGCCATCATTTTTGTTTTCGGATATATGATGTTTGGTGGTGCCAATTCGATGGTCTACACCAATATGATTCAGGCCTCTCTGATGATCGTAGTTGCCTTTATACTATTAACATCTGGTCATGAACATTTTGAGAATGGAATATCAGGATTTATTGCCAGCTTGAAGGAAGTTGATCCCTTGCTGGCTGATACAAAAAATGCGGAAAGTCCGCTTTTCAGAGACTACTTTGAGATTATATGCTGTCAGGTCATTGTGGGAATAGCAATCGTTTGTCAGCCGCATATCATCACCAAATCATTGTTATTGAAGAATGACAAGCAGGTCAACACTTATCTCATAGTTGGGGTAGTTGTTGAATTCCTATTCTTTTTGGTGGTTTTTGCTGGTTTGTATGCCCGATTGGAATTCCCTGATCTGACGATCAATGGCGAACCTCTCAGCGTAGATGGCGTACTGTCAGCATATGTAGTGAAGAAGTTTTCGGTAGGAGTTGGGATTATCGTAGTGATGGGACTGATTTCTGCTGGCCTCTCAACTTTGGAAGGGTTGATTCAGAGCCTGAGCACGACTATCACACAAGATGTGATTCAGCCAATATTTGGTACGCCTAAGATAAACCCTGTGATCTTAAACAGAATGACAATTGCCTTCCTGGCAATACTGTCGGGTGTATTTAGCTATCAGCAGCTGGTTTCTCCGGATCTGAGCGTTGGGATCTTTGCTCAGAATGGCGTATATGCTTATTTCTCAGCGGCTTTTGTACCCGTATTGTTCGGCACGTTTATCAAACAAGTGCCGTTACATGTGCCTTTCATCAGCTCCGTTTCAGCTATTCTCATTCATTTTTTGGTCTATTACGGCAGGCTGACACCTTACATGCAGGAAGAAATCAGAAATCCGGCTATTGCCTCTTCAATGGCTATCGTAGGTTCCACGGTAATGGGACTGGTATTGTATTACTTTGCGAAAATAAAAGAACGAAAAGTAGCTACTGTATGAAAACGACTTTAACCATAATTCTCCTGTTAAGCGCACAATTGCTTATGGCTCAAAATGATGAACTGCTCCCCAGTTATAAATATGATGTCAAAAAGGTTTCAATAGCAGATGAACTCTCACTCGCTTATGTGGATGAAGGTGATAAGAAAGCACCTATTTTGCTGATGGTTCACGGATTGGGAGGCTATATTAAAAACTGGTATCCTACAATTGATGGGCTCAAAGATTCTTACAGATGCATAGCGGTTGATTTGCCAGGATACGGTTTGTCAACTCTTAAAGATTTTGAAAAGGATGATTATCTGGAGTTTTTTGCAGAGTCCATTAATCATTTTGTCAAGGCTCTCAAACTTAAAAAAGTGACGCTTTTGGGACACTCGATGGGAGGTCAGGTAAGCATGGTTGTTGCGCTCAGGCAACCCAAATGGCTTCAAAAACTCATCCTGGCAGCTCCGGCAGGATTTGAAACATTTGCGGAATCGGAAGCTAATATTCTGAAACAATACGCTTCGGCCCAAGCCTTGATGAGTCACAACGAGCAGCAAATCAGGGCTGCCTATCAGGCAAATTTTGTGGAGATGCCGCCGCTCGCAGAGGAAATGATTCAGGATAGGCTCAATGCTAAAAAAGCTTCCTGGTTTGAAGCTTATGCAAAAGTGAGAGAAGGTGGTGTGTATGGGATGCTGGACCATCCGGTCAATCAGGATCTGGAGAAAATCAAAATTCCGACTTATGTCATTTTCGGAGCAAATGATCAGTTGATACCAAACAAATTCCTGCACCCCGGTCTGACCACCGAGCAGGTGGCCAATATTGGGAAGAAAATCCCTCAGGTCGATATTACGATGATTGAGAATGCCGGACACATGTTGCAAATGGATAATCCGGAAAGTTTTAATCAGGCAATTAAACAAGTATTTATCAAAAATTAACTCAATGAAAAATTTCTACTTAAACCTATTGTTTTTGCTGCTTGCAATGAATGTGTTCGCTCAGAGTGGAAGCATCACCGGGAAAGTAACAGATGCAACAACCGGAGATCCTTTGATTGGTGCTACTATCCTGTTAAAAGGGTCTCAGAAAGGAGATGTAACTAACGTCAATGGAGAATTCAGTATCAAAGGTGTAAATGACGGAGACTATGTAATCGTCGTGAGCTTTCTGGGTTTCGAATCTATTGAAGAGTCCGTAACCGTGAGTGGTGGCTCGGCTACTGTAGCTGTACAGCTAACTGAAGGAATAACCTTTGGCGATGAAGTGGTCATTTCCGGTACCAGGACACCGGAGAAGATTACAGAAACACCAGCTACCATTGAAGTGATATCAAAGAAAGATCTGGAAAACTGGGGTTCATTTAACACGGGAGAGCTCTTATCAAGATTAAAAGGTGTTGACTATGTTCGCTCAGGAGTAGTAGGTACAGGCATCAATGTAAGGGGATTTAACAGTAATTTCAACGCTAAAAACACGCAGGTGTCAGACGGTCGCTTTTCCAGCCTGATCGCTACCGGATTGCCATTTGGGCCGTTAAGCCCGCAGATCAAAGAAGATATTGAGAGAGTAGAGGTGATTCTAGGACCTAACTCTGCACTGTACGGTCCTAACGCTCACAATGGACTGGTAAACATCATCACCAAAGATCCTCGCTCATCGCAGGGAACAACCTTTGCGCTAGGTGCCGGTAATCAGAGTGTGTTTACCGCCAGAGGCCGACATGCACAGGTGTTGAGTGACAAGTTTGCTTTCAAATTGAATTTCGAATATACCAGTGGAGAAGAATTTGAATTTGCAGATTCTGTTTATCTGAACAGAAATGGTGTAAGAGTAGCTGAAGAAGAAATTGATCTTGACAATGACTTTGAATTCATCAAAGGAGGCGCAAGTTTATACTACACGGTCAATGATGATTCCGATTTGATTTTTTCATATGACGCCAGTAACAGTACCTATTTGGCACCAACCAATGTCGGTAGAAATGAAATCATCGACTGGAGAGTGCAGACATTTCATTTGAGATATACTTCTCCGCGAATTTTTGCACAGGCCTACATGACGCTTAGTGATACAGAAGAAACTCATTCACTTGATGATAGAACCAAAGCTTACTATGGCCTGATAGATGCAGGTGTATCTCCCGCCGATGCATTGCCGCAATCACTGGAAGGTGGCGCACGGTTTATTGACGATTCCAAAAGATGGAATGGTGAAGTACAATATAACAACCAATGGGGTCAGACCAGTATGGTGACCGGAGTTCAGGCGCAGCGAGATTTTGCGAACTCAAACGGCACTTATTTGCTAGACGAAGATGAAGATGATTTCATCACGGTGAATCAGATTGGATGGTACTGGCAGGGACAATTAGCTTTCGGAAACGGTTTCAAAGCGACTGCTGCTACCAGAGTAGATAACCACGAGATTTACGGAACTAACTTTGTACCTAAAATTGGGCTTACCAAAAATATTAAAAGAGGTACTTTCAGAGCCACTTATGGACAGGGAGTTGCCGCTCCGACGATCCTGAATATGTTCGGTAACTTATTTGGTGGTTTGATCCTCGGAAATGCCGAAGGTTTTACAGTGTTGACACTAGACGACAATGGTGTACCAAACGGTACCAGACAAGTAGAAAGACAATCAATTGAGAGATTACAAACTTATGAAGTTGGTTATAAAGGTTCTATAGGCAGTGACAAGCTTTACGCTGATGTGAACGCCTATGTAAATATTTCTGAGGATTTTCTAAGCCCCGTGACCAATATCGGATTAGCAACGGAAAGAGGTACCACTCCAATTGGTGACTTGCAGACTACACCTTTTGCGCCATTGGTATTTACTTACGTGAATTTCGGTCAGTTTACTACCTATGGATTTGATATTGGGTTGAACTACCTTTTATCTGATAACCTGACTTTAGATCTGAATTACTCTTTCTTTGATTTCCCTATCGATGAAAATGAGCTTGAAAACGATTTTGATGGAGATGGTGTAGTTACCAAACTGGATGTATTGGTCAATGCTCCGAGAAACAAAGGTAGTCTGGGTCTGAATTATGCCAAAGGCAAGTTTTTTGGAAACGTCTTTTTACGATGGGTCGAAGAGTTTGACTATTTCTCAAGTTTCCAGATTGCAGCTGAAACACAGGATATGAATTACAGAGGTGTGCCGATCGTGGAGAATGCAAGAAGTGCAGATACCTGGAATTATGGCCCACTAGGTGGGTTTGTGAATGTGGATTTGGGACTGGGATATAAAATCACTGATCAATTGACAGCATCAGCAGCGGTGACTAACCTATTCGATGCTGAATACAGAGAATTCACCGCTTCTCCGTTTATCGGCAGATTGTACAGCCTGGAGCTGAGATTAAATGTACCTTCAAAATAATATTATATAAACAGGTTAACTTGATGATGAATGAGGTTGGGTTCCGTGTTTTTTTAAACAGGAATTCAGCCTCAAACTATTGATGTATGAAAAGATTAGAAAACAAAGTAGCCATCGTAACCGGTGGATCAAACGGTATAGGGAAAGCAACGTGTGAAAAATTTGCAGCAGAAGGTGCTACGGTAGTCATTTGGGATTTAAATGAAGAGGCTGGTGAAAAACTGGCAGCCGCGCTCAACGGACACTTTGCCAAGGTAAATACCGCTGACTTTGATGCTGTGGGTAAGGCTACCGCTGAGATAATTGAAAAGTATGGAAAGATTGATATTCTGATCAATAATGCAGGTATTACGAGAGATTCTACTTTGAAAAAAATGAGCCCCGAACAGTGGCAACAAGTCATCGATGTGAATCTGACAGGGGTATTTAACTGCGGTAAGCACATACAGGAACATATGGTAGCAGCTGGCTATGGCAGGATTGTCAACACTTCCTCAGTAGTGGGACTTTACGGTAATTTTGGTCAAACCAACTACGTGGCAACCAAAGCAGGTGTCATAGGAATGACAAAAGTCTGGGCGCGCGAATTGGGAAGAAAAGGGGTGACAGTTAATGCTGTGGCACCAGGATTCATAGCCACAGATATGGTCATGGCAATGCCTGAAAAAGCCATAGAAATGATGCAGTCTAAAGTGCCAACTGGCAGACTAGGACAACCTGCAGATATAGCGGATGCTTACTGCTTTCTGGCTTCAGATGAAGCTAGTTATATCAATGGAGCAACTATTAGTGTGGACGGAGGAATGACTGTTTGATATGAGAAATGCCAAAATCATTTCCACGGGAATGTATGTTCCGGAGAACATTATTCCCAACAGTTATTTCGATGAAATCCTGGGAGAAAATGTTTCAGAATGGCTGGAAGCCAACGTGCATATTCGAAACAGACGATGGTGTTCAGACGATCAGTCTACTGCAGACCTTTGCATTGAAGCTGCCAAAGTAAACCTTGATCGTGCCGGACTGAAACCGGAAGATATCGATTTACTAATCGTTTGTACTGACACACCTGAATACATATCTCCATCTACTGCCTCTAAAGTTCAGTATAAAATGGGCATGGTGAATGCCGGAACTTTCGATCTAAACTCTGCATGTGCGGGATTTGTCATAGGCCTGGATACTGCTGTTAAATACATCAAAGCAGATACTCATTACAATAATGTGATGGTAATAGGTGCTTATGCGATGAGTAAGTATCTTAATAAACTCGATAAAAAAACCTGTAACCTCTTTGCAGATGGGGCAGGTGCTGTAATCTTATCAGCCACGGAAGAAAAAGATACAGGGTATCTGGCGAGTGAATTACGGACCAAAGGCGAATACTGTGACTGGATGGGCATCTATGCAGGAGGTACCTATCAGCCTGTTAATCAGGAAGTGATTGAAAATAAAGATCATTTGCTGAAATTCGTCAAACGATTTCCTTCGGAACTGAATCCAAATACCTGGTCGGATATGGCCCAACAACTAGCAGGTCGTTCAGGTACTGACATAACATCTGTTGATCAATTTCTCTTTACACAGATCAATATCAATGGTATTTGGGCCACTATGGATCTGTTGGAGATCGACAGATCGAAAGCGCATACTGTGATGCACGAATATGGTTATACAGGCTCTGCTTGTATTCCGATGGCGTTAGAAGAATCGGTACAGTTGGGAAAAGTCAAAAAAGGTGACCTTTTATATTTCATCGGGTCCGGCGGAGGATTATCATTTGCAAGCGCAGCATTCAGATTTTAGCAATGGAATTTCACAAAGACTGGTTTGAGCGATGGGCAGGTTATGCGCCCATTAAAACGGCTGTAAGCGATGCAGATTCCGGGGAAAGCCTCACATATCAGCAGCTCAATAATCTATCTAATTACCTGGCACAGCAACTCGAAAAAAAAGGTTTGCAGCCAGGTGATAGACTCGCTGTACTTTCTGAATACAGGTTGGAATACATCGTCCTGTTAGGAGTCGCAATGAAGTTGGGGATTATTCTGGTTCCTTTAAACTATCGGTTGTCTTCCGGTGAACTGGCCTACATGATCAACAACTGTGAACCCTGTGTGATATTGAGTGAACAAAAATATGAGCATCTGATCGATAAAGATCAGATTAGCTGTCAGGTGGATCACTATCTGAGCATGAATACCTTGTCACATGACCTCAATAAGCAAGGGTCGGAATTTGACTTTACTGCTAAAAGTCTCCCGGATGATCATCCATTATTTATCATTTACACATCGGGAACGACAGGATTTCCCAAAGGAGCGATCTACACTTATCGAATGGCTTTCTGGAATGCCGTTAATACACAGGCAAGACTGGACATTACCGCAGGGGATCATACCGTTATTTGTATGCCTCCGTTCCATACGGCCGGCTGGAATGTCCTCATGATTCCTTTTCTGCTACAGGGCGGGTCTTTTACCTTGCTCAGGAAGTTTGATGCTTCGCGGGTAATGCAATTACTGGAAGATGAAGAAGCCAGCCTCTTTATGGGAGTACCTACTATTCTCAGAATGATGGCGGAAGCGCCTGAATTTAGTCAGGTGACACTGGAAAATTTGCGTTATTTCATTGTTGGAGGAGAAGCCATGCCTTTGCCTTTGATCCAGCTGTGGGAGCAAAAGGGTATTCCGGTTCGTCAGGGATTTGGTCTCACAGAAGTTGGGCCAAATGTCTTTTCATTGCATCACGATGACGCAATTCGCAAAATCGGATCTATCGGTACACCAAACTTCTTTTTGGATGTAAAACTGATGAAGCAGGATGGTACTGAAGCGGGTGTGGAAGAAGAAGGCGAACTATGGTTGAAAGGAGCGGTTGCTACTCCGGGCTACTGGAATAATGAGCAGGCGACCCAAGACGCTTTCAGCGATGGTTGGTTTAAGACAGGAGATGTTCTGATACAAGATAGCGAAGGATATTACTTCGTGAAAGACAGGATTAAAAATATGTTTATTTCAGGTGGAGAGAACGTATATCCAGCTGAAATAGAGCGTTGCTTGCAAACCCATGAGGCTGTTTCGGAAGTGGCTGTAATGGGAGTTGCTGATCAAAAGTGGGGTGAGGTAGGAAAGGCTTTTATTGTAGCAGCTGATAGTTCGCTATCTGAACAGGATATTGTCGATTTCTGTCAGGGTCGCCTTGCCAGATATAAAATTCCCAAACACATCGTTTTCGTGACTGATATTGCCAAAACAGAAAGTGGTAAGATTGATCGAAAGAAGCTTGCCGGAATGACTCATAATCAGTGAGTTGAAAAGCTGTCTTTACTACATTTTCCGACTACCAAAATATAAAGAGAGTACTTACCGCTAGATAGATACTACTAGCTATTGTAGATTGAAATGCCGGAATTCATCAAGTAGAATATTGCAAAGAACAAAATCTAAATGGATGATTCCGGCATAACTGTAAAGTATTGATAAGTTTAATTTCCTATCACCTCTTTCATTTGATTGAATAACTACGGAAAGACTAGGTTATCAATTTGGAGACTGCATTTTATTGAACTTTATATTCCTGCTTCTATATTGTGAAGCTGTTAATGATACTATCGTTCCTTTATCATCTCTTTGAAAGTCTACCAATGGCATGTAAAAGGCGTCAGTCTCAAATCCGTCATTCCAAACTCTTTTTAGAGGAACTTTTCCGTTGCTCACATGTGCAATGTAGAATTGCTCGTCCTCATATTTTACCTGATAACTGGTATTGAGTTCTGCGCTATGATACCAGCCTGCGTAAGCGTTGAGCGACTCTTTATCATTGGATTGAATTGGTTCTTTCTTTTTACACAGACTTTTATGATAGGTGATACTTTCAACATCTCCCTGATCATTCAGGTTGAAATAAATAGATGCATCGTAGGACTTTACCCAGAAGCGGGTGTCTGAGACAGGTTGCATCACCTGTTTGTTTTCACCAGTTGCCTGGCTGTAGAGCTTCCCTTTTTCAAGGGTAATGTTGAGATAAACCATATACAATCCTAGAAATTTCGTTCCAAT
>JBCBHL010000168.1:0-15310 GCA_038525605.1 Bacteroidota bacterium | reverse complement strand
TAGAGGCAGAGTCAGTAATCATATCAACCGGAGCTAGTGCAAAATGGCTGGGAATACCATCGGAAGAAAGATTGAACGGTAAAGGGGTTTCCGCTTGTGCCGTGTGTGACGGTTTCTTTTTCAAAGGGCAGGATGTAGTAATTGTAGGCGCAGGTGATACTGCAGCCGAAGAAGCAAGCTACTTGTCTAAACTGGCAAACAAAGTAACAATGTTGGTGAGAAGAGACGAAATGAGAGCGTCTAAGATCATGCAACAGAGGGTAATGAATGCGCCAAACATCGAAATTCTTTGGAACACGGAAACGGTAGAAGTTCTGGGAGAGAACGAAGTAGAGGCGGTAAGAGTTAAAAATAATCAAACCGGAGAAGAATCGGATGTTCCGGCTCAGGGATTTTTCGTAGCTATTGGCCATAAACCTAACACCGATATTTTCAAAGGTCAGTTGGATATGGATGAAAATGGGTACATCAACACAATTCCGGGAACATCCAAAACCAATATAGAAGGAGTTTTCGCAACAGGAGACGCTCAGGATCATGTTTACAGACAGGCAGTGACAGCAGCAGGATCTGGTTGTATGGGTGCACTTGATGCAGAAAGGTTCCTTGCAGCAAAAGAACTGGAGCTCGCTGAATAAGTTCCGATTTCAAAATATTATAAAAAAGAGATACAGACTGGTAGAATAACTTCCAGTCTGTGTTTGTTTCACACCTTTTTCTTCTTATGAAATTAGATACATTAGTAATTGTAGCACATCCCGATGATGCAGAACTTTCATGCGCTGGTACCATCATCTCCCAAACCAGACAAGGCAAAAAAGTTGGAATAGCCGACTTAACAAGAGGTGAACTCGGTACCAGAGGAACACCGAAAATCAGGTTGCAGGAAGCTGAAGATGCTGCTAAAATTATGGGGTTAACCGTAAGGGTAAACCTTGGAATGGAGGATGCTTTTTTTGTTAACGACAAAGCGCATCAACTAAAAGTAATGGAATTAATCAGAAAATACAGACCGGAAATTATAATCACCAACGCAGTTACCGACCGACACCCCGATCATGGAAAAGGAGCTGATCTTGTAAAAACCGCAGCATTTATGTCCGGATTAAAAATGATTGAAACTTCCGACGATCAAGGGAAACAAGAAGCCTGGAGACCTAAATCAGTCTATTTTGCGATTCAAAGCCAGAGTCTCGTTCCGGATTTTATTGTAGATGTATCAGATACCTGGGAACAGAAGATGGAGGCAATCAGAGCATTCAAAAGTCAGTTTCACAACCCTAACAGTCAGGAACCTGAAACTTACATCTCCAGTCCTGAGTTTCTAAAAATGATCGAATCAAGAGGAAAAGAACTAGGACATGCGATACAAGTAAAATATGGTGAAGGATTTAATGTTGCCAGACAAGTAGGTGTTAAAGACCTTTTTGATTTGATATAAAATCCTGCATTAATTCAACCGATCTTTCTACCAGAATTTTAGCTGCCGAATTGATAGCTTGCTCAAAACTGATATCACTTGTTTTGATTTGATAAGGTCCGTAAACTTCCGGTAATTCATCATAAAAATTAGTCTGTTTGATACCACAGATCAGTCCAACAGGAAGATTTAATTTTTCACAGTATTCGATGATTCCATGAACAACCTTTCCATTGGGTGTTTGTTTGTCTATTTTCCCTTCACCTGAAATAACGAGATCAGCACCAGTCACCTGTTGATGAAATCTGGTAAGTTTCAACAATGTTTCAGTTCCCGGTAACAGTTCACTACTTAATATTGCGTAAAGCCCTCCTCCTACTCCACCTGCCGCTCCTGCTCCGGAAACTCTGTTGATGTCAACTGAATACTTCTCTTGAATTACCTCAGCAAAAGATCGCAAGCCTTTATCAAGGGTTTCAATGTCAGATTCAGCACTAATTCCTTTTTGCTTTCCGTATATATAAGCAGCCCCATTGATACCATAAAAAGGGTTCTTAACGTCGCAAATTACTTTTATAGACACTTGATCAACATCAATCAGCAGATTACTATCATCAATAGCGGTCACACGATTCAGCGATTTGCCAATGGGCTTTAAAACATCTGCATTACTATCAAGAAATCTAAATCCGAGCGCATGAAGAATACCCATCCCGGCATCATTCGAAGAACTCCCTCCTATCAACAAATAAATGGTTTTACAACCTTGTAATATGGCATCTTTGATCACTTCACCGGTACCTATTGTACTGGTTTCCATCACATTCCGATCTGATTGATCGAGCAGCGGCAACCCTGAACTCAATGCGAGCTCTACATAGGCAACCTCGTCGGCATGGTAATAGTAAGAATTAATCGGCCTAAAAAGAGGATCTTTTACTGTTAATTCTCTCTTATGGAGCTGAAGGCTGGCTGCCAGAATATCAAGAGTACCTTCTCCACCGTCACCAATCGGGTGTTTCACCACATTAGCATTTGGGGAAACTTTCAAAATCCCTTTCTCAATAGAATCGCAAACCTCTTCCGAACTCAACGAACCTTTAAATTTGTCGGGTATGACTACAACTTTCATTTAATTAAACAAGGCTGGTATCGAAAGGCTGACGAGAATAATCAATACAAAATAACCTAACAGTAGGTAAACGCTACTACCCTTCAAAGCACTAAAATCTACTTTCAGATCAATTGAAGGAATATCTTCCTGTTGCTGGTCAGATTTGATCAGCTGACTTGCCAGCAACGCAACAATGATCGTCACAACAGCCCCGATGGCATTCCACCAAAACCAAAAGATCGAAGGAACAGCAAGCCACATATAAACGTTCACCAAAACTCCTGTGATCAATCCTATGTTAATGGCTTTACCATGAATCTGTTTAATGGCAACAGCAGCAAGAAATGTAGCCAACATAGGCCCGTAAAATACTGAGCCAATTTTATTGATCGCTTCTATGACTGTTTTCGCAATGTCTCCGACGAAAAAGGCCAGCGTTAGACACACTATACCCCAAAACAATGCGGTTAATTTAGAGTATTTGAGGTAAGTCTGATCATCAACCTTCTTATTTCTGACCAATAAATCTTCCACCGATGCAGCACTGAGTGAATTAATTGCCGAACTAAGTGAACTCATCGCCGCAGAAAAAATCGCCACTATTAACAAACCAACAATTCCGCTTGGAAGATAATTTTTAATAAAAACAGGAATCATTCTATCCGGTTTATCTGTAGGAATTTCAGCCAGAAAACTACTCTCTGACAGGGCGAAGGTACCCACTACCAGCCCCATAATACAATAAGCCAGCGTTACCGGATACCTGATAAGGCCATTAACAATTAGAGTTTGTTTGACAGTTTTCAGACTATTTGCCGAGAACAAACGCTGAACCTGACTTTGATCAGTTCCATAATAAGAAGCATAGAGGAAAAATCCACCGAGTACCATCGGCCAGAAACCAAATTCATCTCCCGAAAACCCTAGTGAATTGAAATCAACTACCTCCAGTCTATTGGTGTCCATCTGCGCTAAAAACGAGTCCCATCCTCCCAGCAGATGCAATCCAAAAAATAAACAGATCAGAATTCCCAGGAAGAGAATAATCATCTGGATCATATCTCCGTAAACTACAGCCTTCATTCCTCCCTGGTAGGAATAGATCAATGTAACAATCCCAATAATGATAATTGTTTGCCACATCGGGATACTCATCACACTCATCAGGATAAGAGCCACTGTGTAAATCATGACTCCAGTAGCAAAAGCTCTGCTTATTTGAAATACAATACTTAGTAAAATCCTTGTGCTGCGACCGAACCTTTTTTCAAGGAACGAATACACACTGACAATTCCTGCATTGTAAAAAGATGGAATCAAAACGACCATCAGAAATACCATTGCCAACGGAAGCGCAAACTCATAATTGAGCCATTTCATACCTCCTCCTGTCTTTAAACCCACAAATGCCGGGGCAGATATAAAACTCACTGCTGATAGTTGAGTAGCAATTGTACTCATTGCCAGCGGAAACCACCCAAAACTTTTATCACCCAGGTAATAACTTTTGCCACTATCCTGATTTTTGAAACGATAACCGAGATAAATAAATCCCAGGATGTAAACTACAATGATGATATAATCTAATGCATTCATGTGGTTAGGTCTAAAATAACTGAGGAAGTCCAGGAGAATTCATTGCCTCCATAGCCTGCAGACAACCCACTTTGAGCTGATTTTCTCGGATCAAAATATTCATAAAACCCAAGCTCACTCACTAGCTTGATGATATCACCTTTTACTTTCTCTGAGGACTCAATATATCCATATTTTTTCAGTCCTTTGCTAACCAACCAATTCATTTGTGGCCAAATAGGTCCCTTCCAGTATCTTTTGGGATCGAATAATGCACTGTTTGGATCAAAACTGGGATAAAGCAACAACTCATCTTCTGTAATCAAACTCTTCAAATTTTTATGAATTCTGCTGGCCTTAGACTCATCGGGAATATTAGCAAAAAGACTCGTTACCCCACCTATTTCGTCATAACATAGTTGCTTTTCAGCCTTCAGATCATAACATACAAAATTGCCAATATCATCATTCCAGAGCTTTGATCGATAACTTTTTATGGCCAATTGATTTTTCTCTTCGAGACCGTCAGTTGGTAAGTTTAGTTTTTTTCCGATTCTTATCAGACTTTCATTAGAGGCTATTAATACTGCATTAAAAAGTGTGTCCTGAACTAAAAAAGGACTGGTATCAGTAATTTCCTGACCGTGGTATCCATTCCTTCTTCCAATTTCCATCAGAAAAACATATTTCATGTAATCATCATCCGTTGGTCGGTGAGATGGATCAGCCAACAAATTGTCAACTCTTTGATAGGGTGGCAGCTGACTCTGATCGACCTCCATCCTGGCTAAAATCTCATCCCATACCGGTGAATTATCCCTCCCCGATTCCCATGGATGAAAAATATAGACCAATCCTTCACCATGAGGATCACGTTCCCGATACAAGAATTCATGATGACTCAACAAACCCGGAAAAAGACGCTTAATCATATCAATCAATCCTTTATGATCACCATGTTCATCAAGCATTCTTTCAAATATAAATCCATGTACAGGTGGCTGAGTAATTCCACTTGTTTTCACCAGATCAGTAGCATGAGTAAATGAATCCGACTTCCAATAGGACGCATTTGGAAAATAGCCGTCCTGATGGTCGCTATGGAAGATAATGTGCGGTAACAGACCATTTTTCCATAAACCTTTAAAAAGCGAAGTATATTCTTCGATTACCCAATCTACATTGAACTTACTTAAGCCCAGACAGGTAAAGCCTGAATCCCAGTTCCACTGAAAAGGATACAATTGTTTACCCGGTACGGTATATTGATCGATTCTGTTTGAAGTCAGAATTCTGATAGCCTCCTTGTGCAGAGCCTGATTATCCATCGACTATTTGTATTGAATTTACACTTTTATTTTCCAAAGGAATGATACCCCAATGTATATAATCCGTTCTGATCTTCTTTTCTTAGATCATCGAGTGATTCCTTTAATGATTTTGGCATCTTTCTCTTCAAGACATTCTCAAAGTACCACTTAATGCAATAGGTGATTTCCTGATCCGCGTAGAAATGATCTCTCGAAAAATGAACATACTTCATTAGCCTGAAACCATCAAACCAACCGTAAAAATGCCGTTGAAAAGTGCCTATGTCTTTTGATTTTTTCTTGATGTCCAGCAACACTTCATGTATTTTTTGAGATTCCATAAACTGCCAGACCAACAAAGGAATTCTACCTCTTAAACCATTAAAGTCCTTAAAAAAGAACTCAGGCATCATATCCAGGAAAATTTTAAGCAGCAAAAAGCTCTCTGGGTGATAGGAAGAGTTTCTTTTTTCCAACCCTGCCTGCCATTCCAACATGGCCCTTCCAGTGCCAAAAGGCACCCGATCTGATGTACGAGATGAAGGAAACACAACTGTATCATTGATTTCTGAAAAATTCCCCAAAAGCATCATCTTCATCAGAAAATAAAAATCCTCCCCCGCCTTTCGCTTGTTCATCCCGCCTTGTTTCTGATAATCCCGCGACCTCACAGCCATACAGGAACCTACGGTTTGATGGGCATAAGGCAACAAACAAAATCTTTGCATGTTTACAAAATATCGCAAGTGCAACTCATAGCTGATAATCGCCTCATCATTTTCTGGTGACTCCAGGAGATGCTCATAGTGGATCACGGCAGCAGGACTTTGCTGATTTCTCTTAAAGTGACGAACAATGGCAGGGACATAATTGCTCTTTACAGTACAATCAGCGTCCAGGTTTACGATAATTCCATCACTATCAAATTGCTCATAGACTCTCACAGCCTCGTCCATTCCTACCTTTCTGGCCATCCCCACCCCCGATCTTTTTTCCGAAAACTCACACTTCAACGGCACAACCTGAAAATTCTCACTAGTCTTTTGAATAGCCCATTCCTGTATCTGTTCAAAAGTTTTTTCACTATGGAGCTTAACTTCCTCCGATGAGTTTTCATGAAAGTTGATAACCGGGATCACCAGAGTTGTGTATTCAGAGTTACTGGCAGCCACTGATTTCAATGTATCAATCAATTTAGGCTCATCGAAAGACGGGATTACCACAATTAATTCCGGCTTTTGATCTACCAACGCCGCTACACCTTGTGCGGGATTTCCATATCGCGTTAAGTAAAGCGTACTCATTTTAAGGCGCCAGCCTTTCTATCTGCCACTCAGCACCATTTTTTACATATCTGATTCTGTCATGCAATCGGCTGCTTCTTCCCTGCCAAAACTCAAAAGAGCTGGCCTCTACCTCGTAACCACCCCAATGCAATGGCTTAGGGATAGTTTTTCCTTCATATTTTGCAGTAAGCTCCTTTTCTTTTTCTTCCAATTCTTTTCTGCCGGTAATCACCTGACTCTGTGGAGATACCAGTGCGCCAATCTGGCTACCAGCAGGTCTGCTGTGGAAGTATGCTGTAGAGGCCTCTTCAGATAGTTTGGAAGCAACTCCGTCAATTCTCACCTGTCTCTCCAACTCCGGCCAGAAAAACATCAGGCTCACATGAGGATTACCAGCAATCTCATCTCCTTTCTGTGAGTTGTAATTGGTGAAAAATCTGAATTTACCATTTTCAATTCCTTTTAACAGAACGATTCTGATACTGGGTTTACCGGCTTTGGATACCGTTCCAAGTGACATGGCATTTGGCTCCCTCACTTCCGATTTGATTGCTGCGTCGAACCAACTCTCAAATTGATGCACAGGATCCTGATCGACATCATCTTCAGCAAGGGATTTCAAAGTATAATCCTGTCTGATAGCTGAAATATCATGCTTAGTGTCTTTATCTGTCATATTCAATCAATAAATTCTATAGTTCTCTTTTTAATTATATACTTAATGTGCAGTTTCGTGTTTAAAGAAAACAATAATTTTTGATGAAAACTAAGACAAATTTTAATGGTTTGTCTTTTTGGTAATGTTTTTAATAAAATAGAAAAGTTGGCTAAATACTTTTCGTAATTACAAACTATGCAATTAAGAATTGACCTGGCTTGTGAAAGCAGTAAGGAGTGGTTGGATGCCGTCATGAATGATTTTGACGCTTTTCTCAAAGATCATGCAGATTGCGAAAGAAAAGCATCGGCAATGGCCATGAGTTTTGTAGCTAAATATCCTGACAGAATTGAAATAATTCCTGAATTGATTGATACAGCTGTTGAAGAACTGGAGCATTTCAGAACTGTCTATGAATTGATGGAAGAAAGAGGACTTCAGTTAACGCATGAGATGACTCAGGATGTTTATGTGAAACAATTGATAAACACCTGTCGTTCTGGTAGAGAGGACAGGTTTATGGATCGGTTACTGCTTGCATCTGTTGTTGAAACCAGGGGAGCTGAAAGGTTTAAGTTGATTTTTGAAGCACTCCCCGAAGGAAAACTAAAAAAATTCTATCATCAATTATGGGCTTCCGAAGCTAAACATGGCGAGGTTTTTGTGAGAATGGCTTTAAACTATTTTGATGAAGAACCTGTTTACAAAAGACTGGAACTCATGAAAAAAGATGAAGCCCGGATACTTAACACATTACCAATAAAAGCGGCATTACATTAAAGACTATGGATTATTTTGATATTTCAAATCAGGAACAACCTAAAACGGGTGATATTCTCATATCCAATCCGCTCATGGGTGATCCACATTTTGAAAGATCTATTATTTATCTGTGTGAACATAGTGACGAAGGTAGTCTGGGGTTTGTTTTAAATAAACCGGCGAAAGTAACGTTGAATGAAGTAGTTGATGGATTCATAACAGAAGACATCCCGCTATATCTTGGTGGACCAGTGGAGCAAAATACACTGCACTTCATCTATCGGGCGAATCCCGAATTAGTGATATCGGAACCATTGGTTGGAGGGAAACAGATAAAAGAGGACATCTTCATGGGTGGAGAGTTCGAGAGTTTAAGAGAAATCTATGCTCTCAATACAGTGAACGATGATGAAATCAAATTCTTTATTGGTTACAGTGGTTGGTCAGCCGGCCAGTTGGATAATGAAATAGAAGAGAACTCGTGGGTAGTGGTAAAAGACCCACTCACTAAGAATATATTTATTAATTCCAGCAGGATGCATTGGAAAGATATGATGTCTGAATTAGGTGGAAAATATAAGATGATGGCAAACTATCCTGTTGATCCAAGATTAAATTAACTAATTTATTAGCTTTGCAAAAAAGCACACAATTGCTCAAAAGAAGCACGAAAACGGTTCATTGATTATGACAAATGAAAATGATAAGAGGGAGAGCCTCAGTAACGAAGATATGAGAGAAGAAAACAACTCTTCGGCAGAAAGTAATGATACAAACCCTGTTGAAGAGCAGCCTATAAATGCTGAAGAAGAAGCGTCAGCGGAAGAAACAGAAGTGGTCGATACCTCTGCTACAATTGAAAACCAACAAGAAGCAAACGAAGTAGATAGCGCTGAGGAAAGTACAGCTTCTGTGGAAGAAGAGACGGCAAGCATTGAAGTGGCTGATGATCAGTCTGCAGAAAGTAGCACCGAAGAATCTGAAACAAAAGCTGAGATTTCAACTGTTGAAAGTAGTACTGAAGAACCTGTGGCAACAGTAGAAGAAACTACTGAAAGTCCTGAAGCAGAAAATACGGAATCAGCAACTATTGAAGCTGAGACTGTCGATACAGCAACCGCTAACGAAAAAGAAGGTTCTAACGAAGAAGAAAGCCAGGAGGAAGAGGAAGAACCCGTAGATTATACTACGCTCTCAAAAACAGAGTTACTGGAAACCGCTGCTAATATATCCAAGATGGATCATTATGTAAAGGCGGATAACATTCTTAAAGAAATTGCTCCACTTTTCAATGCTATTGTTTCAAAGGAAAGGAATGAAGCCCTTGAAAGGTTTAAAGCTGATGGTGGAGAAACGGCAGACTTTAGCTACAGAGACGAAGAGCAGCAAATTTTCGACGGCTACTACAAAATAATCAAAGAGCGCAAGTCAAAGTATTTCTCTAATCTTGAAAAGGAAAAGGAGGATAACTATAAACATAAACTGGAGGTACTGGAAAAGTTGAGACGATTTGTCGATGGCGAAGAAAATACCACCAGCATCAATACACTGAAGGCCCTACAGGAAGAATGGAAGGCGATAGGCCCAATCCCGGGTCAGCATTCACAAACTTTATGGGCGAACTATCATGCCATTATTGACAGGTTTTACGACCATAGAAGTATCTATTTTGAGCTGAAGGAACTTGATAGAAAGAAAAACCTAAAGGCTAAATTGGCACTTTGTGAAAAAGCAGAAGAATTAGCCAAAGAGGCCGATTTCAAGAAAGCTACATCACAGCTAAATGAGCTTCACGAAGAATTTAAGCACATCGGTCCGATCCCAAGAGAGCAGCAGGAATCTGTTTGGGAAAGGTTTAAAGCCGCAAGTGATGTTGTTTATGCCAACAGAAAAGATTATCTCGAAAAACAAAAAGGCGTTTTCGAAGAGAACCTGCTGAAAAAGCTAGCAGTAATCGAAAAGGTGAAAGTATTCAAAGGATTTGATTCTGATAGAATCAATGATTGGAATGCAAAAACCAAAGAAATTCTGCAAGTACAAAAAGAGTGGGAAGCTATAGGCGGTATCCCCCGTGACAGAGCAAAAGCAGTCAACAAAGAATTCTGGGGAACTTTCAAAGGTTTCTTCCATGACAAAGGCTTATTTTTCAAAAAGCTTGAAGCTTTCAGAGATGAAAATCTGAAGAAAAAGAATGAGTTGGTGGATAAGGCCAATGAGATAAAGGATTCTGAAGACTGGCAGGCAACTGCAGAAGCACTTAAAAGGCTACAGCGCGAATGGAAAGAGATAGGTCCGGTGCCTGAAAAGCATAGAAACGAAGTTTACGAACGTTTTAGATCTGCCTGTGATCATTTCTTCAATAACAAGAGAGGACATGACAATGAAGCTGAGAAAGAGTTTGTAGAGAACCTCGAGAACAAGAAGAAAATCTGTGGAGAAATAACAGCATTAGCAAAAGCTGATAAGCTTGAAATTGAAAAAGTCTATGAATTAGTTGATCAATATGCAGAGATAGGTTTCGTACCTCGTCGTGACATTAAGTCTATCAAAAATGAGTTTGATAATGCCATTAAAGCAGTTTTAGATGGTGCTAAAGACCTTAGTGAAGATGAACTTGATGAATTGAGAATTAATTTACAGTTAAGTCAAATTAAGAGCGGTCCTGATGCCAACAGAAAGCTTAATAGAAAAGAGAATACTATTAAACGCAGATTGTCAGTTTTGGAAGACAATGTAAGTCTGTGGCAGAACAATTTGCAGTTTTTCGCGAACTCAAAAAATGCGGATAAGTTAAAATCTGATTTTGAGCAGAAGATTGAAAAAGCGAAGGAAGACATAGTGAATTTGAGGAAGGAATTAAAAATCATCAGGCAGGGATAAAAAATTATCCGGGAAGATTAATTTTTCCTGAAAAATGTTTTGATAATAAAATTTCTACTTTACATTTGCAATCCCAATAACAAAGAGCGGTTACAAAACGGCTCGAAAACGGGAAAAGCCTCTTTAGCTCAGATGGTAGAGCAACTGACTTGTAATCAGTAGGTCATTGGTTCGATCCCGATAAGAGGCTCCTCAAAAACAGCCCTGATAAGCTTTAATCAGCGATTCAGGGCTTTTTTTATGCTCTAATTTTCCCACACCCCGCAATTCCGGCAGATTTTTAAAAAACCCTCTATTTTGCTATTTTCGGATATTCGATATTAGTATTTAAAATATCTATGCCCAAACCCTAATCCCTCAGGACTCTCCTTTTGTTTCCCAGATCCTCAGAACCGAACTAGTTCGAATAAATAGACCAATCATCAATGAAAGTTCTTTGAGAAGGTAAAAGAATTGATGTAGGTTTGCTGAGATTTAGCTTGCGGCACTTCTTTTCTAACACCCAAAATCACCCTCTTTTATTACAACTAATTGATTTTCATTGTTATAAAATAGCTTTTAGTCAGTAGATCATTGCTCAGTGGTAGAATACTCATCGCTGCGACTGTTAGCCAATGTTTCTGATCGGTCGGAGCAAAATATTCCCAAAATAAAAGAGGTTATATCCTACTTTTAGTGTGCTAAAAACGGGATATAACCTATTTTATATTATTCTACTGTAATCAGTTGACTTGACTTTACAATCTCATTTCGTAATCGCACAGAACAAATCCCCTTCTTCAAACTTGAAACTACAATTTCGATTGCTTCATATAGCACTGAACCAGAGACGGTTTTGCTGTAGACAATTAAACCAGTTAAATCTGTGATTTCAACAATGAAAAATGACTCATTTTTATATGCTTCGCCTAACTCAATGGTGAAATTCTCATCAATCACTGGGTTTGGAAAAACAGTAAATCCGGGATCGCTGGAAACCTTATTGCTAGATCCTCCTCCTACCTGGCAACAGACGTCTACAGGACTTGCACACTGTTTTCTCACTTCAAGCAATAAAGGAGATGAATATACCTGTCCCTGTGCATCAGTGATATCATAAGAAAGGTTGACATCATTACGGCCGACATAGACGCATACTGTAGTTGGACTGGTCACGTTGATTGGAGTAGGAACACCCGGAACAAAACTACCTGCGATTCCTGTTTGATACTGAAAATCTCCCTGGTCTACTTCTGCTTTAAAACAAGTACCCTGACATACCCGCTGGAAAGCCCCTCCTGTAAAAGATGCAAGTTGAAACTCTACTGCTCCCCGATCGACCTGACCATTTCCACTTCTGGCAAATCCTCTTTGGTCATTCGTCCCGATTAATGCAGGATCTCCTGAATCAAGAACAGGACTTCCATTCAAAGGAATATGTGTCGGTGTTGGTCCACCATAGTTTCCAAGTGAAGAAAGCATAGGATCCAGTGGATTTTGAACGGTTCCGTAAAGGTCTGTCGGACTAAGAAGGTTACTGTTTATGCCCGAAGTTTCTCCAAATAAATTATATCCTAAAGAGGCGAAGGTAGCATTAAACAAATGCACATTAGTTTCTTGTCCTGAAACTACGTTTACATTTTTGGCAATAACAGAATTACTAACTTCTAAAGCTACTCCAAATGAACATAAAAAAGGGTGATTTGATAGACTACCACCTATCCTGTTTTCAATTATGTCTGAACTGATAATCTTGACAGGATAGTTATTGCTTCCGCTTCCCTGAAAAAGTAAAGAAATCCCACGGTTACCAGATATTGTAGAATTTCTAATGATGGCTTGTCCATTACTTCCAGTTTCATAGATTGCCAAACCAGTATAAGCGTCAGTAAGAGCTCCATTATTATAAATAGAGGAGGACTCCACAACTACATCCGTACTATTCCCAAAAACTAATATTCCAGTATCTGAATTTCCTGAGGTTCCCAAGCTACTATTGTTGAAAACTTTACTACTTACCAAATTAAATACGCTTGCTCTCATTCTAATGACTAAACCAGAATGATCATAGAAATCACAATTATCAACGATAAAATCCTGTCCAACAAATTCGATAGCTGCTACAGGACTACTACCATTTTCAAATCCATTCCTTATGCTCAGACCTTCAATTTTTAGATTGCCCACGTTAGGATAATTGAAGAACATGATTTGAAAAGCATTATTCCCGTCAACAATGGTTTGATCTCTTCCATTTCCATAAATTTCTAAGGACTTATTAAAAACGTTGATGACTCCATTGGTCAGCACAATCGGACTACCATCTGTTATCGGATCAAATTCAATTACATCCCCCGAGCTGGCATGCGCAATACAATATCGCAGTGACCCTGTTCTAGATCCTGCGTTTCCAAGATTGTTATCCGCTACGGTGTTCACAGTCCAGGTTGCTCCTACGCAAACAGAAGAACACAGGAAAAAGACTATTAAAAATAAGTTTTTAGTTCTAGTCATAGAATTATTTAGTTTGATTAAATATCATAATCTATGACATAAAAATATCAGTAAATTGAAATATGAATGAATTACCATTCTGACTGAACATTCTATATCTTTCAATGAAAGTTCCTCTTTTTAGAATTGGATTTTACCATTAACCTTACAGAAAAAAGAACCCGCAACATCATTAACAACCTTTTGATAAAGGCTTTATTTATAAAATAAAAAACCAAACACTCTATTATTTCTCCCATTTACTCAACCTTTATCAAAGTCAAAAAACAATAGACAAATTAGTAGACAAGCATTCTTTGACATTAAATTTCTGAAGACTAACTGGTAAATTAGACCAAACTAATTCCCAGAACTAATGAGTAAAGACAACACCCCATATTATAAAATTTCTGAAAACAACACTAAAAACGACCAGGTTAAAAGTTTGCCAGGAATTGGCCTCTTAAAAAACACACAATTTGCAGGTTATGCACCAATGGTGCCAAAAAATAACGTCACCAAAGATAGCTCAGCCCTTTTCTATTGGTTCGTCGGAACTGAAGACTATTCGAACAAACCAACAGTGATTTGGACTAATGGCGGCCCGGGCTCAAGTAGTTTCTGGGGATTCTTCTTAGAGAACGGGCCCTATCATATTTTAAACGCAGAAGTAAGTCTAAAAAAACCTGATATTGAAAACAGATCATGGGCATGGAACAACAAGGTAAATTACATGATCATCGAGCATCCGTTGACCGTCATGGTATCTTACGGCGCTTCCGAAGAAAAGGTACCCAAGACTCCTGAGCAAGGTGCAGAGGAATATTACAACGTACTTCAAAACTTTCTTGACAAACACCCTGAAATCAGAAAAAACCCAATCATCTTGGCTGGAGAATCTTATGCTGGTACCTACCTGCCTCTAATTGCCAATAACATACACCAGGCTAACATCAATGGAGGCTCAAATATTGACTTGGCAAGCATCGTATTACTAGACGCCTGGGTTTCCCCAATCACGCAGATGAAAAAGGATACTGAATATGCCTATTATCATGGATTGATTTCAAAAAATCAGAAAAGGATGTACGATCTGAAATACCAGGGGAAACAGTTAAATAATCTTAATTACATCATGCAGGAAGATTTAGGGATGTACTTTACCAATATAGCGCAATTTGCAGACCCTTCATTTCAACCTGTTTTTGATTATTTGAATAGGAAAGACGTCAGAAAAGCCATCAACGTTGACGAGAAAGCACCTAATCTTACTCAAAACTGGTCCCAGGCTGTTTCTAAAAATTATACACCCCATTTAAATAATGATTATGCGGGATTACTTGATAACTTACTAAAATACGCCGGCTTTAAAATTCAGGTAATTAGCGGACTCAATGACGCAAAAGATTGTACTTTTTTAGGGACAGGAGCCTGGTTAGAGGGTTTAACATCAGAAGCAGCAAATATTTTCCATGACATGGAACCAAAACCCTGGAAAAGTAGTGTAAACAATAAGCACACGATCGGTTTTGTTCAGGATGGAGGACAATTAAGCTGGGTAAAAGTACTAAATGCAGGTCATATGGCAGTACGCGACCAACCTGAAATTATTGATATCATCATATCAAATGCAGGTGTTTAATATACATAGGGCGATTCAAATGTGATTTGATACTTATGTAACAGGTAAGAAACACTACTTTGACAGTCCTACCATGCGATTTGATCAATGTAAAAACATATCAGAATCCAGTTGATAATATTTTTAATTTCAAATACGGAATGATTTTAACTGAATCAATTAACTTCCCGCCATCTTAGAATTATCACAGT
>JBCBHL010000167.1:0-15342 GCA_038525605.1 Bacteroidota bacterium | reverse complement strand
CTGTAAGAGAAATTACCATCAATCGGTTCGTTGACTACAATTGTTCCAAATCTTCCTGTGTAATACTGATCAGAAAAAGGAAACCTGACAAACTGCCTGATTTCTATTGGGTAACTACAGGAGTCATACGAGACGGCTCCACCCCGACTACCAGTATAGCCCCCAATACATCCTTTGTAAAGATTTAGTTTATACCAATCTGTTTCTATGTATTTGTTTTTGACAGTGTGCTGTTGGTTACATCCGAATAGCAGCAAACACAGGATTGAAATGCATAATAGTTGATATCTCATAGGTATTCGATTGAAGGGTATGGGATCTGAATACTTTTTTCCTGAATGGTGAGACCGACTGCTTTTAAAGTGGCATCAAGGGATTCAAAATCTGAAGGTAACTCGAGCGGTAGCTTTTTGAAGTTTGCATCAATACCCGTGACTTTGATACTTTTCGGGTAGCGATTGCTTAATGCTGACTCCAGCTCATTCAGTTTGATTAGAAACGGCTGATCGGCAGGATACTTTTGTGAGAGGATATTCTCAAATTTTATAGAATCGACAATTGTTATCTGGTAAAACGTATATGTTCGCGGAGTGTAGGAAACCTTGAAGTGATAGTAATTTTCCAGCAACTTGATCACCTTTGCATAAGGTAAATTCGCTTCTTTTTTGAATTGAAAGTTGATATCAAACCGATAGGGATTTCGTTTTCCGTGTTCCTGAAATTTAAAAATCCTTTCTTTAAAATCTAGTCCAGTTGACGCTTTGTAATTTTGCGACAGTTCGTTGCTGAGTAGATTTGTCAGGAAACTAGTTAATGACGAGCAGCTATACTGTTGCTTAATGGCGGAACCCCCACCATCGGACTTGTTGCATTTTTTAGATTCAACTATCTCCAGGTAGAAATCTGCCTGATCAATTTCGATTTCAGTCAACTCGGGCGGCTGGCAGCTACCCATTATGAAAACAGCAAAAAACAAGGTGCAGATCAGATACTTCATTTCCCTTTGGTCTCTAATTTTTTGAAAAAATCTTCTTTAAATGATTGACTAAGAGGTATTTGATAATCAGCAATGACGATCTTATGATTGATGATGCTTTCTACCTGCTCTATGGCAACAATGAAAGATTTATGAACTCTGAAAAAACCATTGGCAGGTAATAAATCTAGCGTTTCTTTGAGTGTGAGCCTCGAAAGAACTTTCCTCTCCCGGGTAACAAACTCCATGTAATTGCCGGAGCTTTCG
The DNA here is from genome assembly GCA_038525605.1 of Bacteroidota bacterium. Classification (GTDB taxonomy): domain Bacteria; phylum Bacteroidota; class Bacteroidia; order Cytophagales; family Cyclobacteriaceae; genus JANSWY01. The sequence continues at coordinate 14,099 of JBCBHL010000167.1, read as the reverse complement.
ATGAATAATATTTCGCTGAAATTAATTTTATACTGGTCGTATCCACTCTTGATGAAAATGAATTTTCTGGAAGATTCGGTCTCAGAGAGGCCTATGAGCTTTTCTGCCTTATTAACCGCTTTCATAAACCTGGGCAGTGAAAAAGGCTTAACCAGGAAATCGACAGCATCCAACTCATAGCTTTTCACAGCATGTTCGGCATAGGCAGTAGTGAAAATGATTTTTGTTTGAGGGTTGATGTATTCAGCAAGGCTAAGCCCTGACAAATCAGGCATATTGATGTCGAGAAAGATGATATCAACCGCATGAGTTTTCAAATATTCAATGGCTTTGAAAGGATTGATAAAAGTTTCTGATAACTCAATATTTGGTATTTTCTCAACATAGTTGATGATGATATTGAGTGCCATTTTTTCGTCATCTATTGCTATTGCTCTGATCATCATATTTGAATTTCAAGGTTGACACTATACGTTTTTGCTCTTTCGATCACATCCAGTTTATATTGATCAGGATAGATGAGTTGGAGTCGCTTTTCCACATTTTCCAATCCTACCCCTGAGTTTTTCTTATCTACATGTATCATCTGATTGGAAGGTTTGATGGTATTGGAAACAATCAGGTTGAGGGTATCGACAGAAATGTAAAGTTTGATATCAATAAAGGAATCTATTTGTAAACTGATGCCATGTTTGAAAGCATTTTCAATAAATGGAATTAAGATCATAGGTGCAATCCTTTTTTCTTCATATTGATCACCTTTTACAAGAAAACTTACCTCCATTTGATATTCCTCCGAAATTCTTAACCTGTTCAGGTTTACAAAATCCTCCAGGTAGGTGATTTCTTCTGTGATCAACACTTTCTCTTCTTCACTTTCATAAAGCATGTATCGCATCAGCCCGCTGAGCTTTAAAATACTCTCTGCTGTCATGGGGCTGTTTTCACTCAAAGCTGATGAGTAGATGTTGTTGAGTGTATTGAATAAAAAATGGGGATTGACCTGATATTTCAGAAGTGAAAGCTCAGCATTGATTTTTTCATTTAACAGCTGATTCTTTTGTCTTTCACTGATCAGGTACTGCTCTGTTATGTATAATGCAGTAAATAATGTATGAATAAAAAAGTGCATTCTGGCTAGACCAAGTATGGTGCCAATAGATGGCTGATAGGAATTATAAAACCAAAAGGAGATGACGTAATTGACATAGGTGGAGATGGCGAAACTTATCACGAAAGTCAGTGCGAAAAATATTACTTTTTTTCTGTTCGAAAACCTGGGGAAGAAAAAATAATGATTTAAAAATGTAATGAGGACGGTCAGAAGCAGCAGGGCAAGCACACCATAGGAAAATACATATGAATTTACATCAAGCGCGTACACATATATTGCTATTGTGACAATAACTGAAATGATAAACGACCACCTGATAAGCTTTTTCATATCACTGAATTTTAAACAATGATATAAATCTTCCGGTAGGAGAAAAAAAATATGTTACAAGATGGTTGTTTTGTTATACGAAATGAATCAACCCGGTGATGATAACCGATGTTTTGTGACTTAGTATGAGCTTGCTAAAAATGTGACCTGGAAAGCTTCTGCTTAGATTCGAAGGTTGTCGAAACGCCAGACACTTTCTTCCCTGTTGATGGAAGGTTGTTTAAGCAGTTTTCGTGTTGATCGATCCCTGAAGAGCAAACCATTGACTTCTTCTTAGTAATCTCCAATTGATCAAATGTGCAACTGCAATTGTAACACCACCGACAGACATGAAAAGAGCTTCCATCCATTCTAACTCCATTACCTGTCCTATTCCTATCAGGACAAATCCTACAACAGCAAGAATCAAAGGGATTACTTTTTTATGATGTCGACGATAGCCTTGCAAAAGTGCCCTTGTGGCTATTACAAAGCTAAATAGGATGATCGCATATTCTACCCAGTGATTATCTAAAAACTGAAGTCCGGCCAATGGTGCCAGTGTTAATAAAAAAGGCAAAGCTGCACAGTGAATTGCACACAGTAGTGATGCAACGAATCCAACGAAATCTATGTGTAATCCGGCAAATTGATTTTTCATTTTGATAGAACTGTTAATGTGCAACAATGTTGCAAAGATATATCAAAATAATGTAAATGCAACTTAGTTGCATTTATTAATCGAGTTGAAATGACCAGTATTTGGGAAAGTTGTATTTAGCTACCAGCCATAATATCCTTTGGGTTTAATACCATTTAACCGAAGGTAGACGACACACTGTCCACGATGGTGAATGATGTGGTTTTCCAGTGCATAAAAAAGTCGCCAGACCGGAATATCCTCACCTGCAAATTCACAATTGGCCCGAAGTTGCTCAGTGCTTAATTTCAGAATAGATTCCCTTACGAAACTGTACATTTTTTTGATTTCGCTAATTACATCATCCTTGGGCATCTGCACGGGAAGTTTTACGCCCTCGTAGGGGTTCGTGAGTCCTGTACGACCGGCCAGCTGGCCACACGTATAGACCACACAGTGCCTCCATTGTTCTGAAAAAGTCATGGCTTCATCGGTGTATTTGAAAAAGTAAGATTCAGGTAGCATCTGCTCCATACTGATCAGCGTTATTTTTTCCGATCTGTACCATGCTGCAATCAGTTCCTGTTTTAGTTGATCATCATTTTGGGAACCAGCGTTCCGCGAATCGCCATTCCGGAAATCGCCATTCCTCGAATCTGTGTCATTACAAGATGATAAGCCTAATATTGGAATTATTCCCAGGCCACTGATTTTTCTAAGGAATTTTGAGCGTTTCATATTTTTAGTTTGATATAGAGTTTAGCGAGATGCTCCAAACTTGCAACTTGTGATGATCCCGCATCTTTTTAGCATGTAAAATATAGTTGGAACCCAATAAATGCAACATTGTTGCGCTTCATTCAAAAAAGATTTCTCCTGAGTTTATTGCCAACCAGCAACTGATAACTTTTTTGGAGGCTAAACTGAAACGTCATTAAAGTGGACTTCATATTGACAGATTTTTGATATATTGAAGTTCAGGTTTTCACGAGTGATGAAGAATTTTTTTAACGGTTTTTATCTACACAAAAGTATCGTTTTGATAATCGGAGTTGTATTGTTGGTAACAATTCTCTTTGAAACGGGGCAGCAGTATTATTACGTCACCCGATTTAACCTTGCTGATGATGTTCAGTTTTTTTATCTCTTTAAGCTACATCTTTACAAATGGATGATTTGGGCATTGCTTTCGTCAGTATTGATTGTTTACACCCGAAAGAGAGCCTTGCAACCTAATCCAGGCAGGTATGAAATCACCAGGTTTGGATTGTTGATCTTATCACTGGTGCTGGCCAACATTCTTTTTACGTCCACCTTTCAGGCGCTCACTGCTGATTCCGGGTTCTCATGGGATTTGTTGATCAAAGAATATATTCCTTTTCTCACCTTTCAGAAATTGCCGATTTATGTATTGGGTTACGTGTTTTTGGCCGTCATGCTGTATTACTATTTTACCAGCAAAGCACTGCAGATAAAAGTTTTGGAATTGGGCGAGCTAAAAGAAATGAACACCCAGTTATACGACCAGCTAAGTGCAACACTTCCTGATAAAACAACTGTGCTGACTATCAAAACAGGGCAGAGTCAAAAAATTATTCCTGCTACTGATATATCATGGATCGAAGCAGACGACTATTGTGCTAAAATTCATACGAAAGACCAGTCTTCCTACGTGATGCGCATTTCTCTAAAGGCACTAGAGCAAAGGCTTGGGAACAATTTTTTAAGAATTCACCGCAAGGCAATTATCAACATTGAAATGATTAGCGAGCTTCATTCAAAAGGTCCGAATCGGATTATTTTAAAAGACCAGACTGAAGTTCCTGTTGCTAAAAGCAAACTAAAAGTGGTGAGACAGTTGATTGCGGATGCTTAATTACATTCTTTGAAATCTTTCCTGGGTAGGCTTCACTGCAAAGCTGTAGTGATTCACTGCAAAAGCAGTATTTTGTTCAGTGAGATCGCCTTGGATAATGTTCTTTTGGACAAATAAACTTTTTCAAGATGAACAGAAAAACATTTTTAGCAATAGCCTTATTTATTATACAATATCAGCTGATGGCTCAATATAGCTATGAGCCTTCAGAAGCTTATCCCTATGGCAGACTCAACCCCGAAGCTCCTGAGCAGACTGCAGACTTTGGTCCGATGATTGGCGTGTGTGACTGTCAGTCGGAACTCAGAAATGCTGATCAATCATGGGGAGCTGCTACAGATATGACCTGGAAGTTCAGATATATCATGAATGGCCTGGCCGTCCAGGATGAAACCTTAAAGCCTGATGGTAGTCATTCCGGAAGTATTCGTCAGTACAACGCTGACAGTGCCCGGTGGTACGTGCATTATTATGCCTCTGCGGCTGTCACTAATCCATTGAGTAGCTGGGAAGGGAATCTGGAAGAAAGTGGCGATATTGTTTTATACAGGGAGCAAAAAGCGCCCAATGGCATGGATGGGTTCTACAGGCTCACCTTTTACCATATTACTGAAGAAGGGTTTGACTGGGTTGGCGAATGGGTAAATGTAGATGAGACAATTGCCTTTCCTACCTGGAAAATCAGTTGTAAAAAGCGAGGGAAGGGATAATTGTGAAGGGATCTATTAGTAATATTTAATGGTCAAGCTGCGTAAAAAATAAAGAGGCGATCTCAAAAGTCGTGAATTGCGAGGAAACGAAGCAATCTCAATATTTAAATGTGCATTTAAGCTAAATTGAGATAGCCGCACTTCGTTCGCTATGACGGATTTTAATCTTTTTAGACAGCCTCTTAGCTCTTACTTCACGGTTATGGTACCACCGCCACTGTAAGAATGATACTCTCCATCGTACATGGCATCAGCTCCTACTGGTCCCATCTGAAAGGTGCCTTTGGAGACTGCTCTTACCACATAATAGTATTTTCTTTCTTTCGATCCGGTATTGAGGAAGAACGTAATTCTGTCATCCCGGATATCAGAATAGGTCGGTCTGCTGGCATTTCTAATCCAGTCTGTACCGGGAACTTCACTGATTCGCGGATTTTCAATTTCAAACCCTGCCGGTAGAATATCGGTCATTGCCACATTCTCAACATTTTCACCATTGAGGGAAGAGATCGATAACATCACCACAACCAGATCATTCTGACTGAAGTTTTTAGAGGATATTCTGGAACCGTTTCTGTTGAAAAATTCCTTTCTCACCTTCAGATAAGAGTCTTCATTTCTGTAAGAGCCATCGGCATTGATTCCTTCCGTATTCCAGAAATAATACAGGTTACCATCACCGGAAGTCTCAATCTTAACATCTCCCAAAGCCAGCTGATCAGCAGTAAAAGTAGCTGTTTGATCGCTGATGGTACCCAAGTTTTTACCGTTTGAAGTGACAGTAGCAGTAATCTTTTTATTGGCATTTTGACGAGCTACTTTACCCAAAGCCAGAAAACCGAAAGCTCTTTCTTGTGTATTCAGATAGCGACTTTTTTTCATCGCTTCCGAAAGGTGTTTGGCCATCGTGCCAATCTGCGGATTGTCTTTATCCACTTCTGCCAGGACGTTTAAAGCCAGGGCTTCATCTCTGATATAGGAGTAAAAGCTACCTCCGAATACTCTTTTTGAAATTTCACCGCTAAAGGCGTCTGGTAGTACTTCCCTGTATTTTTGATCGTCACCAATAATGGCATAAGCTGCTGCCAGCAGGTACTTCCCGTCCAGACTCAGGTCAGTAAGGTTACTTTTGTAATAGTTCATCGTAGAATTCTGAGGCTTTCCGGCCAGAGCCAGCACATATAGAGAATAGGGTATTTCTTTGTAGGCTATTTTTCTTCTGGTACCATTGTAATAATACCATACCCTTTCTTTGGTCTTGAGCTTTGTGACCAAATAATCCAGCAGTTTGTTGTAGAAACTCTTATCTACTTCAAAACCTGCCCGCTGTGCTTCGTATAGGAAGTGAGCCGCATATACTGAGCCCCACCAGCTTTCATATCCGCCACCCGGCCAGTAGGTAAGTCCTCCATTGTACAACTGCATTTGCTGCAGTTTTCTGATGGCCTGCGTAATGAAAAAGTTACTGTTTTTATTTCTGCCCTCATCGCTGTAGTTCAGTACCTGCTTGGTCAAATCCTGGAAATATAGTTGCGGAAATACTGCCGATACGGTCTGTTCCACGCATCCGTGCGGATATCTCAGTAGGTAATCCAGGTCCTCCGTAAACTCTGCCATCGGTGAATTGCTGATCACTAGGGTGCGCTGAATACTCTGAGGAATAAACTGCTCAGAGGAAAGTGAAAGCGTTTGGGTTTCTCCGCCTTTAATTACACCCGAACCTGATACTTTTTGGAGTGGAGAGGCAGGCCTGATTGTAATATCCGTACTGTTTTTGAAAGTCTCTCCCAAAGCTTTGACGTTTACCGTTACATTGGTTTGTCCCAATTCCTGATTAGCAACCAACTTATAAGTGACTGTTCCTTCAGCATTTGGAGGAACATCGGCGTTGAGTGATTTACTGCCAACCACTGTAAGAGGTCCGCTAATAGAGATATCCGTTTTGCAATTGGAAGATTTTTCTGTGGTGTTGGTCATCACAACCGGAACCAATACAGTATCTCCCGGACTGAAGAACCTGGGCAAAGCGGTACTGATGACCAGCGGATCAGCTACTTTCATATTTTTTGAAGAGGAGGCAAAAGCTTTTTCTTTGTAGGCAGTCGCCATTACTCTCAGATCACCGGAAAACTGAGGAATGTCTATTTCATACTCAGCTTCACCATCACTGTCAGTTTCCAGAATACCACTCCAGAAGGAAACCAGCTTCACTCTTTTATTGGTAAGCGGATTCACTCTTTTAGCCAGCTCGCCTTCAAAGGCACCATCCCCTCCAGTTCTGCCTGAGTTGATGTTAATTTCAGGGAACAGAAATGGATAAATGTCATAAGAATTAACACCCAGTGCCTGTTTGCGATAGAAATATTTATAGGGGTTAGGGGTTTTATACTGCGTCAATTGCAGAATACCTTCGTCAACTACCGCTATCGACACGGCTGCATTGGCAGCAGACTTTATTTTAATTTTCTGCTTGGTTTTAGAGCGCGACTTTTCTGCTATCTCTATGTTTAGTGGAAGTTGATTGTCTTTGTTTTCCACCAGTATCGGGGATACCCCATGCGCGATTGTCAGTGGTAGATCTGATTCTTCGTGTGGTTTGAATAAGGTAGCAGTGATGTAGACGTTGGGCACATAGTCCGCATCAATCTCAAGAGGAAATGAGGCAGCACGTTTATCAGATTCTACATAGAAATTTTTCAAGACCTTGTCTGTTTCGACAGTGACTAAAATTTTCCCGGAGAAGGGGGATTTCAAGATTACGTTGGCAGTTTCACCAACTTCATAAGAATCCTTGTCTAGCTGAATATCGATTTTACCCTCGCTGTTGACCTGGAAGGAAGAATTTGAGGTGCCACCCCAACCGTAAGCATAGAATCGTTCACTGACGTAAGACCGGGCATTTGGAGCGTAAACTCTGATCTCATACCTTCCCGAGAGCTCCGGCACGAATTTGAACTCATTATCCTTTCCGTTTAGAGTGATCTCTTTGTCTTCAATAACCTTTTCAATCTCCTCCGATTTATATCGGTAGTAGCTACCATATCTCGACAAGACTGTTTTGTATTCATGTTTGATCAGTTTCAGCCTTGCTTTGATGTTGGATTGCACTTTGCCATCCTTGTCAAGTGCTATGATTTTATATTCATAGGGGCTATTAGTAGCTGCGTAATATCGATCGGTAGCAACGCCAAAATAGGAGTCCTGTGTACTGACTGTGATGGTATTTTTCCTGTTCACAGGTCTCCCTGTTTCATCAAATACGGTAGAATATACATCGGCATTGATTAGGCCCATATCCCGGTATTCCTGCTCAAGCCGGTAATTGTAGGAGGCTTTCCCTTCAAAATCAGTCTTTCCTTCGTAGAACTTCCTGTCGAAATACACATTGTTTGGAAGTTTATGATTGAAATTGTAATCGCTGAAGTCTCTCGAATAGAAATATTTTCGGGAAGCATTGATGCTGATTTCATAATTTCTGTCAGCTGCAGGCGGGCCAAAGAAATTAGTTGCCTGCAGATTAATTGCTGTCGATTCATCAATATCGATGGCAGTTCGGTCGATAGACACATTCACTTTAATTCTGTCAGGGATGAATTCTTCTACTTTCAGCGTTTTGGAGGTCAGGAATACATCATTGGAAGTATAAACCGATGCTGAATAGCTACCCGTTTGTGCTGCACTGCTCAGCGCTAATGAAGCTTCAAAAGAGCCAAACTTATTGAGCGTTTTTCTAAAGGTTTTAAGTCTCTTTCCATTGGGTGTATTGATAGTGACTTTTACGGGAATAGGTTCAGGTGTATTCCACTCCTCATCTCTGATGATTCCGCTAAGTCTGATCGTTTCTCCCGGTCTGTAAATATCTCTGTCGCCGTAGAGAAAAACATCAAATCCTGATGGATTACTGTATTTTCCACCAATATCAAACCTGGAAGTATTTACACTGGTATTTGACAGATTCATGTAATTGTAATCGTTCTGATATTTGGCAGTGATCATCGATACATCAAATCCGCTGGGCATATTTTCCGGTTTTTGAAAAATAGCGACTCCATTTTCGTCAGTAGTGGAAGAACCCACCACCTGATTGTTCCTGCCGACAAACTGCAATACAACACCCGATTGAGGGGTGGCGCTTTTAATCGAATTGGTGAAAACTGTAATGTCTTTTTTTCCTTGCTTGGCAACTAATCCAATATCAGAAATCGAAATGAGTTTAAAGTCTCTGAGCCAGTACTTTTCATCCGATATCACCTGAACAGCATAGATGCCATTGTAACTTTCAATTTTGTCTTCAATATCGAGGGTAAGTACTCTGTGACCACCGTTTTTAGGCAGTTTTTCAGTATCGTAGGATTTTTCCCAGACTAAGTCACCTTTCTCTCCTACATCCCGGTCGTTATAGTCATAATAGTCGTAATCATAGTACCCCCCGCCACTCTGAAAACTCAGGATATTGTTTTCATAAAGTTTAGATACTCTCACTTTGATATTCTTCACATTAATGATCTTCACCTTTATGTTTTTGGTGCCTTTGGCGGACAGGTAAACGGACCTGTTGTCATCAAAAGAAATCTCAGGGCGTAATTCACCAAAGGAAATATCTTTCACATAATCAGACTTGAGTTTCCCACCATATTTACCTTTCAGCCCTTGTTTGATGACCACAGTGTATCTCTTGGCAGGATCAAAATCATCACTTTTTATTTTAAGGCCCGATTCCGTGGATTCTATTTCAAAAGGTAATCCCGGTGAAATTTCGATGAAGCTTTTGGCATCAGTCGCAGTTTCCTGAGAGATGTCTACTGTTAAAATACCTTGATTACCATTGTGTTGAGGAATGATGTCTTCTACTCTTACATTGTAAGGTGACAGCAGCGAAAATAATTTATTGACATCTTCTGTCGTGCCGATGTTCCCGTCTATTGGGGTGATCCCTTTTTCTAAAAATACGCCAATCTGGAAAGTCTGATCAGCAACAGCAACATCGGGTAGGAATAGCTTTACTTCTCTTTCTGAACCGGATTTGATAATCGAAACTTTCTCTTCCTTACCGGCGATTTTTACTTTCAGATTTCTGACAACTTCATCCGGGTCTACCCTGTGATTAAACCTGATGTTGAGGTGAATCAATGTTTCGTCATTGCTGGCAGCCCAAAGCGCATTCACGTATTGGAATTCCAGTAATTTGGTACGAAAATTTTTCACCTTATCACCGCCGAGGCTTAACTGGCTATGTTTGGTCACCTGATCGGTGATCGTGGCAGTATATTTTGTGGCAGGAGGGAATGTCTGTCTGGGTGAAAAAATCAGAACGCTTTCTGAATACCATTTAAAGGCACCTGCGATTTCCGGTTCGAATTTAATATATGCTGTGCTGTCCCAGACTCCTATCAGACTGTCAGGAACCATTGGTTTATCGAAGACAAAATTGAGGTTTTGATCATCATTGATTTCTTCGTCAAAATTGGTATCGATGAGCTTGGCTGATTTGTCGCCGGAGCAACTAACTAAAAAGAAAAACAGCGCGATACATAAAAAATAATTTGTAGGTTTGACTAACATACGGGTATAAGAAATTATTGTTGGTGATATTGCAGTCTTTAAAGATAAAGCTAAAAAAAGTAAATAGAAATTGGAGAGCCCTTTTCATTTCGATATTATTATTTTTCACAATACTGACATGCCTGAACCTCCTATTTCCATTCAAGCCTGACCTTGAATATTCCCCTATTATTCTCAGCGAAGATGAGGAGCTACTTCATTCGTTTCTGACGACCGATGATAAATGGAGAATGTACACGACTTTGGAAGAGATTTCCCCTACCCTCAAAAAGGCTATTATCTTCAAAGAAGATCGCTACTTTTATCAGCATTTTGGTGTCAATCCACTGTCTGTCGTTCGTGCGGCTTTCAACAACATTGTTAAAAACAGGAGGACTTCTGGAGCCTCAACAATTACCATGCAGGTTGCGCGAATGCTGGAACCCAAAGGAAGGAGTTACCTGAGTAAATTGGTGGAGGTTTTTAGAGCATTGCAGCTGGAATGGAACTATTCGAAAGATGAGATTCTGCAAATGTATCTGAACCTGGTGCCTTATGGTGGCAACATTGAAGGAGTGAAAGCAGCATCGCTCATCTATTTTCAGAAGATGCCTGATCATCTCAGCATTGCCGAAGTGACGGCCCTGTCGATCATTCCAAACAGGCCAAATTCGCTGAGAATCGGAGTTTCCAATGAATTGATTACACGCGAACGGAACAAGTGGCTCAACCGATTTGAAGAGGCTGGATTATTCGACCCGAAAGATCTGGCAGACGCTCGCGATGAAAGACTGGAAGCTTACAGGCATACACTCGATAGGGTAGCGCCTCATTTAGCACTAAGGCTGAAAAACAAATACCGGGATCAGTCCATCATTACTACATCAATCGATTTGAATATGCAGCTAAAAGCTGCTGCGATCGTTAAAAATTACACGAGGCAGTTATACCTTGGAAATATCAAAAATGCAGCGGCTATTATCATCGATAATGAAACTATGCAGGTAAAGGCGTATGTTGGGTCTGCGGATTATTATAATGCAGATGATGGTGGACAAGTTGATGGTATCAGGGCGGTGAGGTCACCGGGAAGTACTTTGAAACCTTTGTTGTATGGTCTTGCAATCGATAAGGGATTGATTACTCCTCAGACAGTTATCGCTGACGTACCTGTAAACTTCAGTGGCTATCAGCCGAGAAACTATAAAGAGAACTTCAATGGCAATGTGACCATAGAATTTGCTTTGGCCAATTCGCTCAACATCCCTGCGGTCAAAGTACTGGATCAGTTGGAGCCCCGCCATCTGATAAATACCCTGATCAAAGCAGATTTCAAACAAATAGCCCGTGATAAAGATTTTTTGGGGCTTTCAACCGTGCTAGGGGGCTGTGGAGTTACTTTGGAGGAGCTGACAAAATTATATGCAGCGTTCGCGCACGGCGGCCAATTGTCGGATCTGAATTTTCTGGCCTCCGATAGTCTGCAGCCCGGTGAAGAGATTCTTTCGGAACCTGCCAATTTCATGATTTCAGAAATCCTTACCAGCGTTACCAGGCCGGATTTACCTGCGCAGTGGAAAAACTCAGAAAACATGCCCAAGGTCGCCTGGAAAACAGGTACTTCCTACGGGAGGAGAGATGCTTGGAGTATCGGTTTCAACAAGCGCTATACCATCGGCGTATGGGTGGGGAATTTTTCAGGGCAGGGGGTGCAGGAACTAACCGGAACAGATAAGGCAGCCCCCCTTTTGTTCAACATTTTCAACTCTGTGGATCGGCAGTCCTCCAAAGAGTGGTTTTCAATGCCCAACGGAGTAAATTTCAGATATGTCTGCACTGAAACAGGCATGGTGCCTAATGTTTTTTGTCAGAGTCAGAAACTGGACTATTTTCTTCCCGGCATTTCTGATTACAGAACCTGTAATCACGCCCGATATGTGATGATATCACCGGATTCTACTACGTCTTATTGTACCAATTGCCAGCCTGAAAGCGGGTACGTTAAAGCTTTATTTCCAAATCATAAACCGGAGATACTGGCATTTTATGAAAAGGAAGGCATTAATTATTTCCGGATTCCCAGACATCACGATCAGTGCGACAGGGTTTTTACCGAATCGGTACCTAAGATTATTTCTCCGGTGGATAAGCTGGAGTATCTGATTGATAAAGCAGATACGATGCAGGTCCTGCTGAGTTGTCAGGCGGCCAATAACGTAGAGCAGGTTTACTGGTTTATCAACGATAAATTTTACAAGTCTGCCAATGCGGGAGAAGATATTTATTTTACACCTCCGGACGGGAATATCAAAATCTCTGTGGCTGATGATAAGGGGCGGCATTCCGACATTGCCATCGATGTAAAGAAGATTCGGTTTTAAGGAGACAAACAGCCCGGTAAGTCTTCATTTGGAGAAATGATAACAGTGAATGTAGTATAATAGTTACAAGGAAAATGTAGGTTTTAGTAAATTCGATGAATGCACGGAACATACAGCGACCGTAAAAAAAAGTCGTGATTAAGGAGATCAAATGAATGCAATAGAAATAAAATCAAATTCAGGGAAACTATCTGCAACTCTATTCGAAGTTAAAGATGGTGATACCGTCCTTATTGTCGCTTCCGCCACTGGTGTGAGGCAGGAATTTTATCAAAAATTTGCTCATTACATGTCGAATAATGGAGTTTCAGTGATCACTTTTGACTACTATGGCATAGGTCGCTCGCTGACTCAGCCCATTAAAGATCTCAGCAACAATGCAGCTGATTGGGGGAAGAGTGATTTGGAAAGTGTCATACAGTACGTGATGACAAATTATTCCGATTCTAAAAAAGTAATTCTGGGACACAGTATAGGTGGTCAGCTGGTCGGATTGGCTAAATCTGCAACCGAAGTTGATAAAATAGTACTTGTTGCTGCTCAGTCTGGTTACTGGAAATTTTGGGAAGGGATGGGCAAGATAAAAATGTGGTTTAATTGGTACGTTCTCTTTCCGGTACTTATTAGCTTATTTGGCTATCTCAATTCTAAGAAGCTTAGCGGAATGGAAAATTTACCGAAAAATGTAGCCAAACAATGGCGCAGCTGGGGAAAGCGGCCTGAATATATCCAAAGCGATCAAACGATAACCCGGAAATACTTCGATCAAATAGAAACAGAAGTCAGTGCATTTGGCATAGCTGATGACCAGTTTGCTCCTCTAAAAGCAGTTGAATGGATGACAAACCAGTATCGAAATGCAAAAGTAAAATCTGCAATTCTGCATCCGGAAGACTTTAACGTCAAGCGAATCGGACACTTTGGGATATTTAAAGAAAAGTTTAAAGAAAGTATATGGAGAATGTTACTGGATGAAATAAAATAAGTATCCGAATTTAATGCTTTACAGTGATGGTTTGCTTAAGAGAAAAAATCGAAAAAATATCATTCTGTTTTTCTGATGCAATGAATAAACTCACTTAGCTGTAACCATTGAGCAATTGGTCGAAAGGGTATCGCTGATAGCTTTAAATCATTTTAAATGCAGCAGTAAGACCAGTGAGCGTTTTGAAAGTAAGCCATTAAAATGACCTGTTGGTTTGCCAATTAGTAATTCAGTTCTTTTTGTTATTTTAGCTATAGGACATGGAGAAACAAACTGAACAATCACCAAAGAAGTGCTTCAATTGCGGTACTCCGGTAAAAGGGGATTTCTGTCATAATTGTGGGCAGAGAACCCGCGATAATCTGGATCGATCGCTTGGTCGGCTCTTAGGGGAGTTCTTTGGAAACGTCTTCTTTTTAGACAATCGCTTTTTAGTTTCTTTGTGGTACCTGGTCAGATATCCCAGCCGGATGTCAGTGGAATTTCAGGAACAGGAAAAGCGTAACGGGGGAAATGAATTTTTTTCGTTTCCCTTCCAGAAAT
>JBCBHL010000166.1:0-15368 GCA_038525605.1 Bacteroidota bacterium | reverse complement strand
TTTCTGCAAAGATTCATTAGTTCATTGCTAATAGGTGCTTTTATTTTCGCAACATCTTGTAACAGCGGAAACAATCAACGTGAATTGGAATCTAAAAAAGCTGAAGCAGTAAAGGCATACGCAGAACTGGTTTACAATAACTATTCTGATGCACTCGCTACTGCAAAAACGATGAAGGATGCTATCAAAGCGATGACAGATAGTCCTTCTGAGATTACTTTGAATGCTGCCCGGCAGGCATGGTTGGCAGCCCGCGAGCCTTACGGCCAATCGGAGGCCTTCAGGTTTTATGGTGGACCGATAGATAATGAAAACGGACCTGAGGGTCGGATCAATGCCTGGCCTCTGGATGAATCCTACATAGATTATGTAGCCGGAGCTTCCAATGGTGACAATCCTGCAGATAATGTCAATACCAATATTATCAACAGTCCTGATGCATTTCCGGAGATTACTGCTGAGTTGATAGCTTCGTTGAATGAAGATGGTGGAGAAACGAATGTAAGTTCAGGTTTTCACGCCATTGAATTTTTGCTATGGGGACAAGATATGAGTTCGGGCGCCGGAGGTGGTGATCGGTCATTCTCAGATTATATAGTGGAGGGGGCGGTTGCTAATTCAGATAGAAGATCAGCCTACATCAACGCGGTTGCGGACTTGTTAATTAGTGATTTGCAATACCTGGTTGATGAATGGGCTCCTGACGGTGTTTACAGAGCAGCTTTTACTTCAGATGCTGAGATTAATAACTCATTGGAAAAGATCATTAGTGGAATTGGAAAATTCAGTAAAGGTGAACTGGCAGGAGAAAGAATGTTCGTAGCGTGGGATTTGAAAAGCAAAGAAGATGAGCATTCCTGCTTTAGCGATAATACGCACCGCGACATAGTAACAAATGCTGTAGGTATTGAAAATGTATATCTCGGCAGATATGTTAAAACAGACGGTTCAGTGGTTGATGGCGTTGGCATTGATGAAGTAGTCGCCGCAGTGAATGCTGATCTTGATAATGAAATGAAAGCCTTGTTGAAAACGACACTTACTTCGGTAAAAGCCATTCAGGCACCTTTTGATCAGGAGATTTTGGGAGCAGACACTGCTCCGGGGCGGGTGAGAATAAAGACAGGATTTAATGCATTAAGGGCTCAGGGAGATAAGTTGGCTCAAATTGCATCTGCGCTAGGATATAATTTAAATCCTGATGCTATATAAGTAGTTGGACAAGTTAGGGATTACAAGAAAATGCAATTGAATAAATACCATCCAAATCAATTATTAATCACGGTGTTGATTGTTTTACTGTTGTTTTTCACCTCCTGTTCTTCCAACGAATTCGGGTTGGAAAAAGGTGAAGAGTTCTCAGGAGGAGCAGCAACTGTCAATGATGTGTCAGTCAATGCTTTTGGTATTGCTGCACCTAACCTCACAGGTGATAAGGACCTTACCTTTGTGTCCGGGAATGCTTTTTTCAAAAGAAACTGGGTGACAGCACCATCCTCTACCGCAGAACTGGATGGACTGGGACCTTTATTCAATGCCCGTTCATGTTCTAGCTGCCATGCGCTGGATGGCAGAGGCAGACCACCAGTAGAAGGAGAAGAAAATGTAGTTGGATTGCTGTTTCGCTTAAGCGTTCCGGGAATTGGCCCAAACGGAGCTCCTTTAGGGCACCCCGTCTATGGTGGTCAGTTCAATAACCGAAGTATTCTGGGAGTACCCTCAGAGGGAAATATTGATATCAAATATGTAGAGGTAGAAGGCAGCTATCCGGATGGAGAAAAGTATTCGCTTCGTATGCCATTGTATGAGTTTGTGGAAACTGGATACGGAGAAGTGTCCGATGCAATGGTTTCGCCGAGGGTAGCCAATCATATTGTAGGGATGGGTTTGTTAGAAGCGATTGGCGAATCTGATCTGTTGAAAAACGAAGACCCCGACGATCGTGATGGAGATGGAATTTCAGGAAGGGCAAACCGTGTATGGGATGTAGAGGCCGGAGAAAAGCGAGTTGGGAGATTTGGCTGGAAGGCTAATCAACCGACCGTCAGACAACAGGTTGCCAGCGCATTTGTTGGAGATATCGGGCTAACTACCTCGCTGTTTCCCAAACAACCTTGTACTGATGCACAGCAAAATTGTAATGAAGCGATATCCGGTGGAGACCCCGAAGTGAGAGACGATATCCTTGAGAAAGTTGTACTTTATTCAGCAGCATTGGCAGTACCTAAAAGAAGAGACTGGGACAAGCCGGTGGTTCTGAAGGGAAAACAAATGTTTTTCAAATCGGGCTGTGCGGGATGTCACGCTCCCAAGTTTGTAACAGGTGATTACAAAGAAATCCCTGAGTTTTCCAATCAGACAATCAGGCCTTATACAGACTTATTACTTCACGATATGGGTAAAGGGCTGGCCGATAACCGACCTGATTTTGACGCCGATGGCCGTGAATGGCGAACACCGCCCCTGTGGGGTCTGGGACTACTGCAAACTGTTAACAAACATAATTTTTTGCTGCACGACGGAAGAGCCAGAGGTTTTGAAGAAGCTATCCTATGGCATGGAGGAGAAGCAGAGCAGGCAAAAGAAAATTTCAAAAGTCTTTCAGTCAGTGACAGAAAGGCCTTAATCAGCTTTTTAGAATCATTGTAACATGAATAAACTCCTAATAAAATCTGTTTTATTCCTATCGTTGATTGGTTTTGCTTCCTGTAGCAACGAGGGCAGTGGTAATGCAAATAATTTCGACAGAACACGGGTACTGGAGAACTTCGCTGATAATCTTATTATTCCTGCCTTTAAGGAATTGGAAAGTAATAGCGCCAAACTGAAAACAGCAGCTGCTGCTTTATCCGAAAACCTGAATCAGGAAAGCCTCGATGACTTAAGAAATACGTGGAAGGAAGCTAAGATCAGCTGGGCAAAAGCAGAGGCTTTTAGTTTTGGCCCGGTCAAAGAACTGGCATTTGAGACAAAGATCAATAAGTGGCCGATCAATGATTTTGGTTTGGAAACATTCGTCAATGAAAAAAATACAATAACTGCTGAAGACGTCTCGGCAATGCCCTCCAATCAGGTGGGTTTCAACGCGATTGAATATTTGCTGTTCGGCGATGATGCATTGACAAAACTGCAAGATAGCCCTGTTAGGGTGCAATTGTTGCAGGCTTTGACCACTGCTCTCAATGGTCATGTCAAAAAAATCCTTCAGCAGTGGCAGGGTGATTACAAAGGGAAATTTATCGCTGATAACGGAATAGAGTTTGGTAGCTCGATCACGCAGCTTGCCAATACCTATCTGGAGACGGTAGACAATGCCAGGAATTTTAAAGTATCAACCCCGCTGGGGCTTAAGACAGATGGGACTATCAAACCGGAGCTGGTAGAGGCCAGGTATAGTAATTTTTCGAAACAACTGATCATAGCCAATTTGCAGGCTTTCAAAAAGATTTTCAACGGACAGGGAACTGCGGGTAACGCCAATGGTTTTGATGATTATCTCAAAGGTCTCAATATTTCTGCTGAAGGTAAGCCTCTTTCCAAAGCCATCAATGATAGTTTTGATAGCACAATTGAATCAGTTCAAAACATCGAAGGTTCTTTAACAGAAGCATTAGATAAAAATCCACTACAGGTTAATGATGCCTTGACTGAGATGCAGAAACTCGCTGTATTGCTCAAAACGGATATGATGTCGCAACTGGGCTTAATTGTTACATTCAGTGACAGCGATGGTGACTAGACAGTTCTGAGTCTGTGGTTAGTTAATAATGGTTATCACGATAGATTTAGTAGGTGTTTCGTGATTTATGGTTACAGTTTCTGGAATTCATGAATACAAAATCAAACGTGATAATATCTAATCAATTAAATTGCCACATGGATTTAGAACAAAAAATAGAAGAGTCTACCACAAGAACTTTTAAGGCTGTATTCCCCAATACGACCAATCACTACGATACGCTTTTTGGCGGTACCGCTATGCAGCTGATGGATGAAGCAGCATTCATTTGCGCCACACGTTTCAGTCGCAAAAGAGTGGTGACTGTATCATCTGATCAAATAGATTTTAAACATTCTATTCCGGGGGGTACGCTTGTGGAGTTAGTTGCTAAAGTTATAAAAGTAGGTAACACGAGTTTAAAAGTATCGGTAGACATTTTCATTGAAGAAATGTACCGGGATAAACGATCCAAAGCGATTTCCGGGATCTTGACATTTGTTGCCATTGATGACAACAAACAACCTGTCAAAGTACTGGATTAAGCTACTTTTTTCACATGGCCTTTCTGATGCTTTTGCATTTCACGTTCTATCTTCTGAATCCTTTTCATGAAGCTCAAAACTTCATGGCAGTTTTCATCAGTTAGATTACCAACCATCTTGCAAATCTCTTGTTTTGCCTGAGCCGCTGAACTATACATAATCGAAATTTTAAGTAAGTGTTTGTCCTTATTATACCTGATCGGAGATATTCGAGTTGCCTTTTTTGCCGTTAGCTGTGAAGAAAAGTCGCCATCACGACGATAGTAAAACTCTGCTATTGACAAATAATCGTTTGTTAAGTACGATATATTCAGAATTATATTCTAATTTCAAAAGTGTAGAAGCCTTTTTTGAAAGTTGCAAACGATTGCTCTAATCAGAGCCTGTTAAATTTCAAGAATCACTAGTACTAATGAGTCGATATACTACTATTGGCGATTGACACATCTGTGTTTCACCTCTACATTTGCATTATTTAGAATATTTCTAAATAGATCAAATATGAAAATCAGTTACTCCGTAATTGCCCTTCTTCTCTTCGTTAGCATACAGACCTCATTTGGTCAGGATCAGGTAAATACATTTTTGCAAAGGTCGTATTGGAAAGAGAATCCATCGATCGATCAGATCAAAGAAGATATGACAAAAGGGCATTCTGTTTTTGAATCAAATCGTCATGGTTTCGATGCGACTACCTACGCAATTCTAGAAAAGGCTGATCTTGCCACAGTTAAGTTTCTGATAGAGCAGGGGAATTCTGTTAATAAGATGACCCACGATGCGAGAAACTACATCTTTTGGGCCGCATACAAGGGCAATATTCCATTGATGAAGTATTTGAAGAAAAAAGGTTCTGATTTGAAGTTAATCGACCAACACGGTTATTCCCTGCTTACTTTTACTGCAGTGACGGGGCAGGAGGATACTCAGGTTTATGATTTCTGTTTAAAAAATGGCTCTGATTTGAAAGGTGAAACAAACAGGGACGGTGCAAACTCTCTGTTATTGTTTCTGGGAAGATCGGGAAAAAAAGAAATTGTTAATTATTTCCTTGAGAAAGGCTTGAGTCTTCAAAGCAAGGACGCCTCAGGGAATAATGCCTTTAACTATGCTGCTAAGTCCGGAAACCTGGAAACGCTAAAATATCTGTATGATCAGGGTGTAAAACCAGTTTCCAATGCTGTTAACGGTGAAAATGCCATTTTTTTTGCAAGTAGAAATTCTAAGAACGATTTAGCATATTATCAATATATTGAAGGTTTGGGTGTTGACCCGAACGTTACTAACAAAGAAGGGGTCACGCCATTGCACAACCTGGCTTCATCGATCAAAAACACTGAGGTAATATCATATTTTCTGGCAAAGGGAGTTGATATCAATGCTAAAAATGAAAGCGGAAATACTGCATTGATTTCTTCCAGTTACAGAAATAACCTTGAAATCATCACTTTCCTGATTGAAAATGGTGCCGATATCAATGAAACCAATCAGCAGGGTGCGTCTGCTCTGGCCAGAGCCGTCCGCTCCAATAGCCTGGAAGTGGTAGATTATCTGATCAGTAAAGGAGCTGATCTGAATGTAATTGACAAGGAAGGGAATAATTTGGCTTATTATCTGATCAAATCATTTAGAAAAGGCCAGCCAGATCAGTTTAATGATAAGCTTAAATTGCTGACAGAAAATGGTCTTGATGTTAAGAATAAGCAAAAAGATGGTAGCACAGTTTTTCACATCGCTGTGCAGGGAAGTAGCTTAGACCTGTTAGAAATTCTCAATACCTTTGAAGTGGATATCAATGCAATTGATGCTGATGGTCATACGGCTTTGCATTATGCGGCTATGAAATCAAACAATGATCAAATGTTGAAATATTTGATTTCTATCGGTGCTAACACCAAAATAAAAACTCAATTTGATGAGACAGCTTTCGATCTTGCGAAAGAAAATGAGCTGTTGACAAAAAACAATATAGATATTAACTTTCTAAATGAAGAATAGATGACCGTGTTTGTTAAATCGATGATCAAACTGACGTTTTCCTTAACAATTTTTACGCTTTTATTCAGCTTTAATACAAAACCTGAAACAGCCCGCTATAAGTGTCTGATTCAGATGACTAACTATGCAGGGCCAAAAGCATATCTTGTTATTTCGCTGGTGAACGAAAAAGGAGAATATATCAGGACACTGGATGTCAATGGCAATGATGAAGAATGGTATGAAGACCTCAAAGAGTGGTGGGCTTATGAAAGTAATTCGGACGAGGAAATTGATGGGATCACAGGGGCTTCAGTTGGCAATGGAGAAAGAAAAATTACAGTTATCGAGCTCAGTCAGGACAAGCTTGATAGCGGGCACAAGATCCGATTTGAAACAGCAGTAGAAGATCAGGATTATTTTGTTTCCGATATTGAAATTCCTCTTACTACGGAAGAGATGGAAAGCAAATATCCCGGAATCGGATATATCAGATACGTGCGCATTTTAGAAAATTGAGAATTATCCTACATATGTCGATGAGTTGATATAAAAATTAATATTATGATTGTATCAACATGGAGATATGGCCATTTCATTATGGCTGTATCTTCTTTTTTATTTCTGGTAGTAGTAACTGTTACGGGAGTCATTTTAGCATTTCAACCTGTAGAGAAAGAACTATCTGTATCCTACAATCAGGATGTTGCAGAGCTGAATATCGCCGACCTGGTAAGTGCCGTAAGGGCAGAATATGATGAGGTTTTTTACATTCGGAAAGAGCCTCACGACCTTGTGAAAGTTTCGGTATTTCACAAAGACGAATCAGCTGAGTTTTACATCGATCCTTTTACTGCGGAGGAATTGAATGTTTCAACCGAAGAAAGACCTCTCTATCAGTTTGCAGTCAGTCTTCACAGATCATTGTTTTTAGGAACAACAGGAAGGGTTTTTGTTGGGGTCAACTCTCTGATTTTATTATTTCTTTGTATATCAGGGATGTTTCTGATTGTCAGAAAGCAGGGAGGTTGGAGAAGGTATTTCAATAAAATAGAAAAGACCAGAAGTATTCATTACTACCACACCGCGATTGGAAGATTTTTCATGTTGCCGATTGCTTTGCTGGCAATCACAGGCGTCTACCTTTCACTGGACCGATTTATTGATTTCTCAGATTACCAGGTAAGTCACCAGGTCGACTATGAAGCAATAGAAGAGGTACCTCAGAAGCAGTTTAATTCGTTTCAGCTATTTACTGATACTGATTTTAGCAGTTTCAAAGAAATCGAATTCCCGTTTTCGGAAGACCCCGAGGATTTTTACATTTTAAAGCTCCATGATCGCGAAGTGCTCATAAGCCAATATTCGGGTGAGGTGATGAGCGAATACAATTATCCGGTACTTGCTTCGGTGAGTAATTTGGTAACTATTCTGCACACTGGCGATGGGAATGCGTTTTGGGCAATACTCAATGCTTTCTCAAGCTTGTCAGTGATTGTATTTATTTTCACCGGACTGTTGATCAGTCTGAAAAGCAGAGCAACAAAAATTGAAAGACCTTTTCTTGCGGGAGAATCCGAATTCGTTATTTTGTATGGCTCTGAAAACGGCAGCACAGAAAAATATGCCAAAACATTTTACAATGAGTTGCTAAAGAAAGGCAGGAAATGTTTCATTGCTCCGCTCAATGATTTTCAGCATTTCGAAAAGCTGGAGCATCTCGTCATATTCACATCAACTTATGGTCTGGGAGAAGCACCTGACAATGCCTTCAAATTCCAAAATTTATTTGTAGAACTTGAGTCGTCTTATGTACAAAAATTTTCATATGCTGTCGTTGGGTTTGGTTCTAAGGCATATCCGGAGTTTTGTAAATATGCATTTGATGTAGATGAAATTCTGAAACGTTCATCAATTACCGATGAGCTGATAGAGATGCACACGATTGATAATCAAAGCATGGAATCGCTGAATGAGTGGCTTTTGAAATGGTCGGAAAAACATGAAATTCAACCAGCTATCAAAATCAATACCGAATTGCTGACGAGGAAGAAAACAGTCAAACTGACCTTGTTAGAAAAGAATTTATCTCCCAATACTTTGGATCAGACCTTTACGTTGATGCTCAGCAATGGAAAGTCGAACTATCAGTCCGGGGATTTGCTGGGAATTTATGCGCCGGGAGAATACCGTGAAAGATATTATTCTATTGGTGCGGTTCCTGCCAACGGCAAGAATGATTCAAAAGCGCTTTTGCTGAGTGTGAAAAAACATGAACACGGCGTCTGTTCAAGTTTCCTTCGGGAGTTGAAAGCAGGGGAGCAGATTTCAGGGTTTTTAGTCGATAACAAAGGTTTTCATTTGCCAGAAAACACTTCCCGGGTTGTCATGGTTTGCAATGGTACAGGCATTGCTCCTTTTCTGGGAATGATCAAATCCTACACGCCTGACTGTAAGAAGTATCTTTATTGGGGCGGTCAAAATGAACAGTCTTTTCAACTATATGCCAGTCAGATAGCGAAAAGTCAGGAAGATGGAAACTTAGAAAAGGTCAATACTGCGTTTTCCAGGTCCGGAAAGGAGTCAACTTACGTGCAATATATTCTCGAAAAAGACGCAGACTTTATTGCTCAGGTACTTAAGGAAGGAGGAGTAATTATGGTATGTGGATCGAATGCTATGCTTGCCGGGGTTAAAGAAGTACTGAGAAATATCGCAGCTAGCGCACTACAACAGCCTTTGGACTATCTGGAAAGCAACGGTCAGTTGCGATATGATTGCTATTAACATGCAACGAATTTAGAAATCACTAGTACTAATGAGTCGATATACTAGCATTGGCGATTGACTCATCTGCTTTTCAAGTCTACATTTGCATTATTTAGAACTATTCTAAATAAAAGAAGTGGAGATGAGGCAAGTAGTAGAAAATATCATATTGAAAGGCAGGAGGCTGGTTACGCGATTCTTCCTGATTTTATTAATATCATTTTTAGCGACTGGTTTATCTGTCGCTCAGATCACCTTAACAGTAAAAGACACCAACCAGAAAACCGTTGATGGTGCTGTTGTTACTGCTACTGGTAGCAATGCCAATGAAAGTTTCACCGGTATCACCAATTTGAGAGGTTCTGTTTCTATTCAGGGCCTTTCATTACCTGTTACAGTTCAGATAAGCCATATATCCTTCGAGGATAAGACACTGGAAATTAACAATGCCGGTCAGCACGAGGTGTTGCTGAAACCTGATTTGCTTGCGCTGGACCAGGTGATCATCACGGGGCAGCACGAGCCCCAATCTATTAACAAATCAGTTTATACGGTACAGTCAATTGATCAGAAAAGAATTGAAAGTCAGGGAGCTGTAGATCTTGTTGATGTGCTTAGCAACAACCTGAATATTACGCTGACACCTAATAAAACCGATGGCAGAACCTCTATTTCGATGTTGGGATTAGACGGTCAATATGTAAAAGTTTTAATCGATGGTATTCCATTTGCCGGAATTGAAGGCAATGGCAATAATGCCGATATCTCACAAATCAATGTGAATACAATCGATAGGATAGAGATTGTAGAAGGGCCGATGGCAGTGAGTTACGGATCAAATGCTGTTGCCGGTGTGATCAACATCATCACGAAAAAATCTGCGGATATCAGAGTTACGCTACAGGAGGAAACGGTAGGAAATGAATATGGACTTGAGCAGGGAAGACGCATACAGTCGCTCAATTTTGGCCATCAGTTGACTGACGATCTCCTGCTTACATTTGATTATTTGAGAAACGATTTCAAAGGATTTAAAGGTATTTTCCAGGGAAAAGATCACTTGCTTGATAACAACCTGAGAGGGTTTGACTGGCATCCCAAAATTCAAAATTCAATCAGCACTTCTTTGAATTACAGTTCTGAAAGGTTTAGCTCATCATATAGATTCAACTATTTCCATCAGCAACTGGATAGATTCTCCTCGCAGGTGTTTTTAGATGAGCACCCTGCAACTGGTATTACAAACCCATTCGCTCTGGATGACGACAACATCACTAAAAGGTTTGTTCATCAACTGAATTTATCTGGCAGGTTGGGAACCATCAACTACAGCATTTTATCAGCTTATACGGGAGTAGATTTCACAAGATCTACATTCAACAGGCGATTGTTAACCGATAGAATTGAATCAGTAATTGATGAAAACAGCAATGTGTTGAATTCATTTACCAGCAGAGGTAGCTTCACTAACCTCGTTGATAGTAAATCGATCAGCCTGGAGGCGGGTTATGAATTTACGGGTGAGTCGATCAGCAACAGTGAATCCAACAACGGTCAGGAAAGAGGTATCGATAATATGGCGCTTTTCAGTAGTCTTGAGTGGTCGGTATTTGAAAATCTCGAAATCAGGCCTGGTGTACGGGTTATGTACAATAATAAGTTTGATACACCGCTGATCTACTCGCTCAATACAAAATACAATGCTCCGCAGGATATCGAGGTAAGGACGTCTGTTGGCAGATCTTATCGCACGCCCAACCTGACGGAATTGTTTTTCTTTTTTGTGGATGCCAACCATGATGTGAGAGGTAATGAAGATTTGATTCCTGAAGATGGCTATGGTGGGTCTCTCGATCTGAAAAGGAGAACAAGATTAGGAACAGGCTGGTCTACTACTAATTTTAAGGTTTTTTATAATGATATTTCGGATCAAATTACACTGGGGGTGGTCAATGAACAACCCCTCCAATTCCAGTATATCAATGTAGATCGATACAAGTCAAAAGGCTTCACTATTTCAAACCAGTTTGCCTTTCAGCGTTTTTCATTAAATGCTGGATTCTCCCTCATCGGCAGATACAATGATTTCAACGAAGAAGATGATCAGCTGGCGACCTTTTTATACGCCCCGGAGATCAATATGAATGCGACTGTTAACTGGCCTTCGCTTAATCTGACCACTGCTCTTTTCTATAAACAGACTGGCAGGGTAGAACAGTATGTGCTTGGTGAAGACGATGAATTTGTGAAAGGAAAAACAGATGCTTTCAATTGGCTGGATTTCACCACCACATGGAGTCCGGTAAAGAAAATCCAGATCACAGGAGGTATCAGAAACATTTTCAACATTGCAAATGTGCAAACGACTGCCGGAACCGCAGGCGCCCACAGTGCTGCTCCTACCACTGTAGGACTGTCATATGGCAGATCTTATTTCCTAAGGCTGGCATACAATTTCAAATGATTTAAAAATACAATTACATTCTAATAAACAGAACGATGAATTTATTATCTCGAAAATTATTATTGATTGCGCTGATAGGTTTTACCTTATTAGTTGTCTCCTGTAATGATGATGATACGCCTGAGGTTACACCGCTTGGTGTAGCTTTTGAAACTACTGCCATCGGCATTGAAGATGGAGCCAGCAGCGTCACTGTAAATGTTACATTCTCTCAGATGACTACTGTTTCCAATCAGATTACCATTATGCTGGATGAAGACGGAGTGACGTACGGTTCTGACTACAACACGGATCCTGCAGCTGTAAATGGTGTCCTTTCCATTGAGGTTCCTGTTGGGTCAGAAGGATTTTCTTTTACCGTCAACAGGATTGGTGATGCCATAGATGAAGGCAATAATGTGAAATTCACCTTAGACAGTGTAGTAGGGGAAGAAACCTCCCAGATATCCGGTAACACTGAAATCACCGTGAGCTTCTCTGCTGTCGCGTCAGGTGGTTCTTCTCTGATTGCTGAAATTGGTGGGCCAACACAACCAAACCAGGTGTTTGTTGACCTCAGTTTAAATAATCAGACAACCGCAGAAAGAACGTCGTGGGATTTCGGTTTCTACAACGGCTCGGAAGATAAAGTGATCGTCAATTATGCAACTTATGGCATGGCTTATGAATTGGAAAAGACAGATATCAATGCTGTGACGGCAGAGGACACTGTGGGGCTTTCAGCTACTGTGGGAATTGGCAGACCTGGTGCTCATGTTTACATTGACAATCCTGATGGTGATTTGGATAAGCTGGCAATTGCGGATATTTCTGATAACGACGATGATAATAAAGTGTATATCATCAACAGTGGAGCAGGTCCCGGGAATGGCGATGTAGATCCCGGATCAGTGGATGTCGGCAGTACGCCTCTTGGATGGAAAAAAGTGAGAATCCTAAAAAGAAACGGTGATTATCTCATTCAGTATGCTGATATCAGCGCGACTAGTTTCGAGGAAGCTACTATCACCAGAACTGCTAATCAGAGTTTCAACTATTTCAGTCTAAGCAGTGGCAATACTGTAACAGTACAGCCGGGAGCAGCGAAATGGGATTTGGAATTTACAGTATCTTCTAACATTATCAACTTTGGTGCTGGTGATGGTGCCTATGGGTTCAGCGATTTTGTAAGAACCAACAGGCTTGGAGGTACCAAAGTTGCCGTTGTGACGCTCGAGAGAGATGACGATGGCAATATCTTGTCAGGTCAGACCGGATATGATGACTTTACTGCTGCTGATCTCGCCAATGTGCAGTTTTCAGACGCAGCTAATACAATTGGTTCGGGATGGAGATCAGTTTTTAGTCGTACGGCACATAACTACAGATACTACATTATTGAAGATTCAGAAGGCAATCAATACAAACTACAGTTTTTAGGATTGCTAAATGAACAGGGGGAAAGAGGAAATTCATCTTTCAAATACGAATTATTATAAGGTAAATACCTAAAGATCTAATCCTGCAGTTGGCCTGCCAGGGCATTTTAGCACAATTGCAGGATTTTGTGATGAGTGAATTGTCTAGTTAGCTTATCAAAAAGCTCGTGCATGCGTTTTTTTTCATTCCAAAGATGAAAACACGAGCCCGTCGCATACCTGTTGACATGCGATGGAAAAGTTGTCAAACAATAAAAGTTGCGGAGGTTAGCTCATTGGGTTAACCTCCTTTTTTATGTGTATCTGCTCAACCTCCTTTTTCAACCATTCGACCCTTGTTTTGCGCTTGTACACCTTCATCCGGTTTTTTTGATGCTGATCATTAAAATATTTGTAGAGAATTACAAAGAGAAACTTAATGAAAGTACGCATAAAGATGAGATGGATACAATACGGATTACTGGTCATATTATTACTGATCAGGTTTGTCATATTCGGACAAACAGATTTTAGGTGCAGCGACAATTTATATCAGGTAGTAAACGGAAAGGACTTGAAATATCTTAATCCGGCTACAGGAGAATATGTCACTATCGGTACTTCGTCAATTAATTACAATGGCGCAGGATATAATGTAGAAGATAACTATATATATGGAATTGGTTCAGGTACCGTCTTGGTAAGAATTGACAACACCGGAGAGGCTACCAATCTTGGATCGATCAGCGGATTCACCGCTTTATCTTATTCAGGTGATTTCGATACTTTGGGAAACTGGCATTCATTTAGAAAAGCCAATGGTAATTGGCTTATCAACGTGATAGACGTGAGTGAAAGCCCTGCAGTCGCTGTACAATATACTGCCACGGATATCGGATCGATAGCCAGCGCTTCCAATTGTGCGGACATTTCATACAATGCTGTTTCAAATAAATTTTATGGGATGTCTTCCGGATTGTTAACAGAGTTTGATCCGGTTAATCAAACGGTAAGGGTGATCGCAGATTACTCTGCGGTGGCTTCCAGTGGTAGCTATGGTGCAGTATGGTCTGATAATGGCGGTAATACGTACTTTTTTAATAACAATACAGGAAATATTTACAAGGCTATAATCAATAGTAGTGGTGAAATCACTTCATTTGGTTTTACTGCGGTATCCGCTCCCAACGGTATGAACGATGGTATGAGTTGTGCTTTAGGAGCGCCACCAGTATTTCCCGAAATATGCGATAATGGACTAGATGATGACGGAGACGGACTGGTAGATTGCGAGGATCCTGATTGTACAGCTACTTCATCTTGTGGTGTTGCAGCTGTTATCTATGGAACCGAGGAGGCCTGTGAGGGCTCTATTGTAACACATCATGCATTTTTCACCAATAATTCAACGCTATCAAACACAATTACAATTACAGACATATTACCCACTGGATATACCTTTTTACAAGATACTATAGAGTTTGATGGCGGTGGCTCGTCTGACTTCTCTAGTCAACCGGCAGAAGGCGACCAGGGAACTATTTCCTGGGGACAACTGACATTGAATGGTAAGGAAACAGTTAGGATTTCTTATGACGTTTTAGTAGGGAACGGTGTACAAACTGGAACCGTGCAAAATCAGATTACAGGAACATTAAGCAGAGCCAGTACCGCCATGTTTCCTTCCTCTTTGTCAACTGCAACGGATATCATGGCAACATGTCCGCCACCCAATGTATTCGAGTGTGAACCAGCATTTTACCAGGTTTATAAAAAGAGAGGAAAGACTGAGCCTAACGTCTACGGAAAACTCGATCCGGTTACAGGAGACTACATTCAGATAGCGATCGCATCAGATTATGCCAATGGGTTGGGTTTTGATGTCAATACAGGTCTCGTATACGGAGCATCCGGGAAGAATTTTATTCAGCTGGATGAAGACGGGTTAGTCATTGATCAAGGGATTTCATTCAGTAAAAAGGTTTACAGAGGAGATATAAATGAAAATAGCCAATGGTATGGTGTGGTAGGAAGTGACATGGTCATAATCAATGTCAGTGGCACTCCCCAGCTTACAAATACTTACCCGGGTGAGGGACTACCGGGCTGGGATATAGCTTACAATAAAGACGGAAATTTTTATTCCATCCACAATAGTACTCTGTATCAGTTCGATACACAGACCAATACGAAATCTACCATTGCCAGTCTGTCGGGAGCAGGTATTCCGACCAGCGGTGGATATGGAGCACAGTGGACAGGTTCGGATGGTTACTTGTACGCTTCACATAACAGTACAGGAAAGATATTGAGAGTAAATGTGGAAAATGGTGAATCGAGAATTGTATCCAGTTCTATCGACGGACTTAGTAAAAACGATGGCTTTTCATGTCCTCTAGATATTCCGGCAGTTTATGAATTTGATTATGGCGATAATGCGAGACCATCATTGCTAAGGTCCTGATAGTAAGACAAGACTCTTGATTGTGGTAGTCTCG
>JBCBHL010000165.1:0-15392 GCA_038525605.1 Bacteroidota bacterium | reverse complement strand
TTTCCTTTCAGGATTGGTTGCATTTACTTTTTGTTTATCGACCCTGAAAGGAAAGAATCTCCTTTTTAGCAATTGATTTGAATGATTGAGCGAACCATTTCTTCGCATAGTCACTCAACTGGATGGAATTCTCCAATGCTTCGATCAATTGCAAAACTTCATGAGAAACTTTGGTCTCCTGGGTTTTGAAATTGTCCTGACCTGCAATGGCTTTTAACTGATCATCATATAATTGAAAAATCTCTTCAAATTCCTGAACATGCGCATCTCCTAATATCAGCCTTTCAGATTCCAGGACTGTTTTATGTGCAACATCCTGCATCAGTAAATCAACGAGCATACTTCTCCACTTCTCGATATCAAAGGGTTGATTGCCTGTATCCACCATCAAAACGGATGCGAATATCAGCCTTTTGATCATTTGATTTTTGATAGCTTCCAGCAAAGAGCGTAATGGAAAGTCACCGAATTCCTTCATCACCTCTTCAATGACAGCTATTGGTAATTTGAGAATCTTCCCAATGGGCAAATAACCATATTTAGATTTCAACTTGCTAAATACTGCTCTTTTAGTGATCGAAATATTGACCAATTCCGATTCATTTACAGATGAAGGTTCTCCTCCATTGAAAAACAAATACTTTTCAAAGGCAGTCAACTCCTTTGATTCTTTCTGATCAATTATCAGATCTTTATCCACCTGCTGATCAAAGAGTTGCTGCTCAACGGCAAGGCTTATTTCATTCGCTATTTCTGCACTTGTCGCCTGTTGCCAGTTCGTGTCCAAAAATTGACTGACAGAAATCTCCAATTGTTCAATAACAATGTCTTTTGAATTATCCAGTTGATTTTCGAGTTGGCTACCAACCATTGGCAGAATGACCTCTTTCACAGACTTCAGATAGCGATCGACATCTGATTTGCCTGTGATTGCCTGATCTGCATAAAGATCCATGACTACCTTATCGATGATTATCTGGCTACTCATTTCTGTTTTCCATCTTTTGAATGAGCATCTCTTCATCGATCGTCATAGAATAGGTTTCCTCTTAATCCTCCCAGTGGATGGTCAATGACAATTCACAGCTTTCTTTCGTCACAAAATTCAGTATTTTGGATGGATATTTGGCCCGTGAAAAGTACTTTCCTTCCATTCGCCAGATGTAGGTTCTTCCATCCGGTTTCAGTGGCATCAAACTGACTTTATAATGATCTTCCTCACGCGTGATTTTAGAAAACCCAAATTCCGGATCGATATTGATCACTTTTAATTTAAAAACGAAAGTATCTGTCCCATCTACCTGATAAGTAACATAATAGTTGTCACTCGGTAAATCCTCTGCTGTAAGTGAGATTAAACCATCATCCAATCCACTAGAAAAGATTGTTTCTTCCTCTTCCCGGATACTGAGGCTACCAGGTGCTTTGTTAAACCTGAATTGAAAACTCATTTCCTTTTGCCTGCTGTCAAAAAGTAGTGTATAAAACTCACCTTCAGGTAAAAGCAACTCATCGGATGCTGTATTAATAACTTCTACTCCGACTTGTTCAGTTTGATAGACTTCCCCAATAATATTAAACCTAATGATTGCCTCTTGGTCATTCATGGTGTAAATGGCTTCATATTGTCTGTTTTCACCTTCAGCAATTGCTAAATCTGATAGATTATACCAGTTAGAATCCATAACGATATTGAGATGATCATTGCCCAGCTCATCGAAGATGGTTAACCTTCCTCCCGTTGGAGCAACCTTCAAATGATACATTCCGAGATTTCTGATGGGAAAAGTCTCACCATCAGCAACCTGTTCGTCTTCCTGGTAAAGCCCTATAGAAGTCTTTAAATCCACTTTTTGCTTTATAGTGAACCAGGTAGTAGCGGAAATATCCGGCTGCTTGTCGAATGTATAAACCGCTTTGTACAAGTTTGCCTGAAGATCAATTGACAGTAAATCAGCCAGTGAAAAGAGATTGGTCGTCATTTGCTGTTTAATGATCTCATTGCCTGCTTCATCGGTAATGACCAATTGACCATTGACAGGTGATAACCTTAGAAAATACGCGTCCAGATCATCAATTGAGATCACCGATCCCTGATCGATCGGTTCGTCCCCCAACATTAGCTGTATTGCGGGCTTAACATCCGGCTCTTTATTGATAATTGTGAACCAGGTATTTGCCTGATAATCTTCCATTCCTTCCAGGGCGTAAGTTGCTTTGATTACGGTTTTCTGTTCATGGAGCTGTGGTAATGCCAGAAGGGAAATTACCTCAGATTCCAATTCCATATTTAACAGTGTTCCTTCCCTATCATTTTTCACGATCAGTCTGCCTCCGATTGGGCTGGCTTTCATATGATATTGATCGAGGTTCTTCGCGTCGATTATAGTTCCGTTATCAACTGGCTCATCATTTCTCCACAAGCTCAACAGTGGTTTTACCGGCACTTTCTTCGCCTCAATAAATATCCTCCTGGTAACAGAAATACCAGACAAGGAATAGACCAAATCATAGGACAATCCGGGATTCCAGATCTTATCTACCCTCATATCGATAGCCATTTTTTCGATCTGCTTTTGATGATATATTGATCCATCTAATTGATCGGGTCTTCCCATAAAAGAAGGCTGGGCATCAATCTGATAGACTTTTAGATCGCCACCCGGCAAATCAAAATATGCCATGATCTTTTCTGCCTGCCAGGGAATAGTAGTGATACCTGTTTCATCGGCCAAAAGAATCTTCTTATCGTCGGTAATGGTGATCTCCAGAACAGGTTCGATCTCAATCAGCGCAAATGCTATAAAACCATTGAGTTCATAAGTTATTTCAAAAGACCCGGGACCATATTGTGCTAGTATAGTTGTGAAACTGAGGTTATCAACTCCTTTCGTGAGCATTACTTCTTCTTTGACAGATTCTCCAGTTTTTTGCAGGTACACCTCACCATTTCCTGGTGAAAACTGAAGGAAATACCCTTTCAGGTTATCGCTCGTTCTTTCGAAAACGCCATCTTTTTCCGTATCAAAATCCAGCATCAATTCCTGATTTCCAATATATATCTTTGGCATTTCCCTGACAGCATTTACAATCAGATATTGTATAACTGTTCTGCCATTGAGCTCGTACGTAATTTTATAGTTGCCAACACCACCATAATATTGAGTCAATCCATCAACTGCATTTTCTACAACGCTGACGAATGGAAAATATGTCTGACTGATCGACTGAAAAGAGTCTCTCGTAATCCAGGCTCCTTCATCCTGAATCCATTTTTCGATGGTGAGCATACCTCCTGTTTCACTGACTCTGATATTGAAAATATCTGTTATCCCATCATTGAATTTCACCTGTTGGTTGATTGCCAAAAATGGCCTATGCTGATCATCATATAAGGTCATATCCAGCTTACAGGGCGTTTCAAGGGTATGGACGAGCTGATCTTGCAGCTGCAGGATTTCTTCAGGGAATTGACTGTTATTCAAAGGAATACCGTTCGGATCTTTTACGATCATGGCCTGACCCTGAAAATAATGAGGCACCATCTCGGCAATCTTATTTTTCCAGGCCACAAATGATTTTTCAAACTGCATTCCACATGAAGAGGTGAGCCATTTGAAATCTACCAGAACATGGGCTGGCGTCTCCATTCTAATCAGTCTTTCGACAAATTCCCTGTACGATTTATGACGAAACCTACCAGCTTCTACAGGCAACACAATTGTTACTCTAAACGAATATGGATCTTTGTCTGATTGATACAGATAACTTTTGCCCTCTTCATCAATCCTGTTGGTTAATGTGAGGAACTGAGAGCTTTGAGTTCTGGGACGCAACAGGATATGCTCCAACACCTGTAGCCCTTCCAAATCTGAGCCATTCGCTCCAACTCCAAAAATATTCTGATGGTAGGCAGTATCTAATCCCAGCAGTCTGCAAATTCTCAGCTTGTAAAATCCGATTTCCTGCTGAGGACCTACATTAGCCATTAAGTTAAAACCGCCACTTCTCTGTCCCGAGACCTTTTCATAATCTTCGGCAAAAGAAATTTTATCGTCAATCAGTTGCCGGAGTGTTTCTTTCCTTTTCTGTTGGTAAACCGGAATGCCTTGCGGTGTGTTGAGTAGGTCTTTGTGCAAATGAAACTGCTGTAGTGCATACTCGTGAAAACTTTCTCCAAACCTCGCCAGCTGATGGCTTAAGAAACGGTTTCTTCTACTTAGAAATTCTTCTTCTGATTCTCCGTCTGCCATCGCCAGCTGATAAGTATTTTGCATATCCTGCCTGAAAGCGTCCCAGGTTTGCTGATGGCTACTTATCTCCGAGAAGATTGGAGCCACATCCGGGATTTCATAGAGCGATTGTGTTGCATATGTACTATCAACTGTTCTGTTGAATGAAAACAGCTCCGGTAGATGAGCCACGTGTTTCAGATAATTAGCCAACAACTGCTCGAAAGGTATCAAATAAGCTTTCAATTGCCTGGCCTGTGCTTTTCTTTTTTCATCGGATTCCAGGGGTAATCCAAACGTACCGATACCATAAATTTCCGGAAAGTCGTGCTGAATGGAATAGTACTTTTCAATTTCCATATTTGATCCTACAGGTAATGATAGTGCTTCCGGAGGGCCAGCAGGAATTTGTTCCCGCCGCTGATCCAACAACCTGCTATCATAAAATATCTCAGTAAAACCCTTGTCGATCGCTTCGGGATTTCCATTGACGATCACCTGTAAGTCAGATTTATCAAAACTGAACTTAGGTTTATATACATCGGGGTTGGTGAGGCTAAGGCAGTTGATGACATTTCGCCCCAACAGTCTGTTGTCGATATAGCTGGAAATATTAAAATCCTCAACTGCTTCCACTCCCTCTACATCCATGATGATGCGGATCAAATCAGAAGTGTAAATGACCTGTTTCCTTCTCAGAGTCTGCAAATCTTCGTCAGAAATAAAGCCGTGTGCCAGCAAAGGCCCGTCGAAAAGCTCATCGAATGAATAACCCATACCTACCATCTCGCCCAGAGAATGAAACTTAACCAATGGATGCAAAAATTGATCTATTTTAAAATAGACCTCTGCCAGTAACTGATTGATATTCAGCCCCGGCGAAACGATGAGTCTTCCAAACAAAGCAATTTCCTGAACCCTAGAAGCACTGAGTTTACTAAAATCTTCGCATAGATTTCTATGACTGTTCAGATATTGCCAGATACCTTTGTTTTGATCGTAAAGCAGACGATAGACCTCTTTTAATTTCTCCTGGTAGTTCTGATAAATAATAGAAGTGGGTTCTTTGAACTGCTTATAAATCTCCTTTTCCAACGCTATCTGCTGATCGATAAGACTAGTTATTTCAGCTTGAAATACTGATATCACCTGCTGATCTTGCGGAAATCCCTCTCCTTCGTGATCGAATATGATTCGCATCAGTAGCGTAATTTCTTTAAAGTCATTCCCTTTTGGAAAACGGTAATCTGTTCGGATATCAAAGATATTTTCATCCCCGACACTGACATTTTTCATCAGGTGCATACCGACATTGGCATCTGCTATGGGCAACATGCTTGCCTGCTGGTAATTTCTGTTGACACCATTTGAAAACTCATTCCAATCGAGGAATTTGACTGAAAAATGATAGTCTATGCCATTTACCTGAATTTTAGACCGCAGCGGTGTATTCGCATCCTGTTTGATGTAAGCAGTTACCAGGTGATTGTCGAGGTTGAGTTCGGCGTAGTAGTCGTAGAAGTAATCGTCGTAGTTGAGCTTATCAACAGCCAGAAAATAATCCTGTTGATTTTTCCTGACCCGATAGGTCATCGAGGTATTTGAAAGATCGATATCCTTCAACGACCAGGGAATTTCATCCCAATAAGGCAACAATACAGTGAGCCGGTAAGTGATTCCTTCCGATATTACCTCTTGCTGAAAATAGTTTTGATTCAGGTTTCTCAGATGACTTTCTTTCGGTAAATCAATGTTTTCTTCAAAATCTATTTGCAGGTCGTATAAGCCATTGAGTTCTATGCGTTCGACATGGTCGTATTTACCTTTTTGCGGTTTATCAAAGACAGGGTATTCGTCGGAAATATGATCCCAACTTTCCCCAGTGGTCATCTTTCTGATGCTTTTTTGATTGCTTTTACCATCAGAATCGGGATGAGGTATAGTTTGCACTGGCAGTCCGAATGTAAACTGATCCGTATAACTTAAAAACGATTCGCTGTGCTCCTGTGAAACCACGTAAAAGGCATTTTCTGATTCAGTAGCGATTGTCGGAGCAGCATTTCTAATGAGCAGTTTCTCCGGATCGTCGGGGTGCTGCATATCCAGCAATACCTTTCTGAGATCTTTGATAGTGACCGGCCTACCTGAAAGTGCCGATGCAGGTGATGGCAGATCGATATCGAGTAGTTTTCCGCCTTTATAGCCTGCCATGATGTCCTTTACACCAAATGATGTTCTGTAACTGAGGTCTGCAATACAAAAGGCGAGCACTTCCATCATCGTAATTCCCGGGTCGGAGCTGTTATGGTCCGTCCAGAGATCACCGGAAAGCTGTATCAGATGTCTTCGGGCCTCTTTCATCAAATCATCGAAATCGATGGTCTGATGCCAGTTGGTTATTTGGTCTTCACTCATGGCTGTAATTAGATTATTTAGCTACTTTTTTTCAGTGATTTGGGTGCAGGTTCTACTTCTGTTGCAGCAGCATTCAACTGTTGTTGTCCCTGCTGTTGAATACTTTGAATGGTTTCATGCACCTGAATGTAAGGTTGTTGCGCCAATGCATTTAAAATCAGGTTTACCTGTTCTGTTGTTAATGTTAGTGTCATAATTAACTTTAATTTGAATTGCTGGTATTACCGTCATACCGAACTAGCTCTTTTGCAATGAATGTAATCGTCACATCCCATTCTTCATGGTCATGTACAATATTGCCGAATGATTTCTTTTGATGACTTGCAAAATCAGCTCTTATCATCCAGTTTCCGTTACTGTCCAAATAAGTAAAAGCCTCAATTTTAAAATCTGGGTTAGAACCAGTTAAATTCGCCGTTTCCGGTGCTAGTTTTGCAGCGCTACTTTTAAAACCGGAGACGATTGCTACGCCATATTTACTATTTTTGATAAGCCCACCTCCTGAGTCTCTTAAATAGGCACCCGAATGCAGCTTGTCTGATAGTTTAAAAAAGTAGTTTCTCACCCAAATCGGTTTATATCCTTTTACTTTTACTTCTCCCTGAAAGTCTACTGACTGATCATTCTTCCATTTCATCGCGACCTTTTTGGTCGCTTGATCGAACGGTACCTGATGAGCATTGTTTACCGAACCTAAAGCTCCTCCACCATTGCCAAAAAGCACTGGTCCATCGATCAAAGAACCGTCAAACGGGTAATTTATACCATCTCCGAAATAGGCAAGGCCATGATTTTTATCTCCTTGATTTCTAAAATAAATGTGGTGGTTTTGATAAGAACTATTGCCAAAACCATCGATTTTCAATGAATAATCCCATGTTTGTTGATTTCCGTTGTTTCCTTGTTGACGGTTGTGATGTAGAAAACCAAATCCATTTTTAGAGCCTTTTCCACTGGCAACAAAGGTGATTCCTCCCTCATTATTTCCACCCTGATCTGCCCCAAACATGTGCATGTAGGCGCCTCCATTGGTTTTAGCAGCATAAATATCCAGTTTACCCTGACTATTATCTTTGCCAATAATATTCCCTGACAATTGGATGTTACCATTTACTTTTAATTTCTCATCAGGATTATTCAACCCAATCCCAACATTTCCCGAATTGCCATTCGCTATATCATTTCCACTTTCTTTCCACAATCCATTGGTAATGAAATCAGCTTCTCTCCAACTGGCATTTCCTGCGCTATCCGAAACGAGTATTTTCTTATCTCCAGCGCCGGAGCTCAACTTTAAACCTGTATTTGCTCCTTTTCCCACGCCATTGTCGATGTGTAGTTTATTATCTGGTGTGCCTGACAATCCAATGCCCACATTACCATTAGGAGCGATTTTCATCTTGGTCAGACTATTCATCTGTTGATCTGACACATTCTGAGCACTGGAAGATCCTTGCGTAGGAATCGTGGCAAAATTGAGTCCTCCGAAAATATTCCCAAAAACTACTGCTCCTCCGTTATTGGCGGAATCTGATTTTATCTGCCATTGATTATTCTTCCTTGCAGCATTGAAACCCAGATAGGAAGTTCCCCAACCAGTTGAAGCACCAGCGGCCTCTCCCAAGCTCGCAGAAACATGATTTCCTCCAACCTGAAAATCGGCGTCAGGTGTGTCGTTTCCAATTCCTACCTTTCCATCTCCATCGATGATCATGCCCGGAGCGTGCCCCTGACCTGTGCCCAAAAACCGATTCAATACTATTTTTCCACTCGCACCGCTGGCTTTATTTGCCGAAAGCGTAAGATCGCCCGCCTGCGCAGGTTTGTTTTCACCATGCAATCCTATAGCGGCATAATTGGCCAGATATAGCGTATCTTCATTCGGGTTTTTATCAGCTTTATCCCCAACGATATGTCCTTTGATTGACAGGTCTTCCCTTACCTTCACTTTACCATCCACATCCAGTTTTTCATCGGGCTGATCCGTGCCGATTCCTATCTTTTGATCAACTGCATGCACATCGTCATCGATCTGGTTGAAACCTGATTCTATTAAGTCTGAAAACTGGCTTTCATCTGGTCGGTCTCCCTGCTCGAAGAACGTTCTTAGTTTTTTTCTATCTCGTCTGGTACTCATTATT
The DNA here is from genome assembly GCA_038525605.1 of Bacteroidota bacterium. Taxonomy (GTDB): domain Bacteria; phylum Bacteroidota; class Bacteroidia; order Cytophagales; family Cyclobacteriaceae; genus JANSWY01. The sequence continues at coordinate 6,604 of JBCBHL010000165.1, read as the reverse complement.
TGATGTTTTTATGGGTGATACTATGAAATCTGCTTCTACAATCATGACGCCAATACCAATCAGAACATTTCCTTCACATTTATAGTCTCCAGCTCTGTAAACGCCTATCCGGTGCTGTTCGCTGGTCACCATGACACTCCCTGATGTTTTGGCGTTGGCAACATCCACTTCTTCGAGCACTTCACCATCGGGAAGTTCTAAATGAAATGAAACTGCAAACAGCTTGTCTACATAATAAAGTGTCTTCAAAATGCTCTTAATCAACGTTTTGGTAATGGTTTTACCTTCAGCTCTTTTGCTTTCCAGAGATCGGATAAACTGATTAAGAAACTTCTCATGCAATTGCTGATCGGTGAGGTTGAGCAATCCTTTCAAAAACCTTACTTCCAATGCGATCAGTGCCGTTAACCTGGATGGGTCATCAGCTCCAAAAGCTATTTTGAAAGACTCATAAGCTCCTATCGTCTCTACTGATCTATGATCTGTGACTCCATTTTTATTGAGGATTTCATTTTCAAAGCTTTCTGCCACTGATGCATCCTGATATCGATGATACATTGTGAAATCATTCACAAAATCCACATAGGGTAAATCCTCCACAAATTTCAGAATGGTCGATTTATGCAACTCACCACCGAATGCAAGCCCCTTCCCATAGCTGTCATGGTTTTCAAATGCCCACGGCGAAAGGAACTCCTGTATTTGTCTGTGTAATTTTTTACCGTAAAACCCTTCGTCAAAGCCCTCGTAAAAACCAACATTCATCGACAGACTAAGTGGTTCATATACAGGGTTTACTACGCGCAAATGAATAAAGGGACTAATTCTGACACGGAGGAAATCATAGATTTTCACTCGCTGATAAGAGCTTAATTTAGGTTGAAATGGGGACGTTACCACTTTGTTTTTCAAATCGGGAATTACGGCTACCATGACATTTCCTGCTGCAACCTCTGTCACTTCATCAGTATGATTGAGGCATTTGACTTTATACAGGTCGGGAAACTCCTCCAGCACAACCCGCTCGTAATCCCAGATGGCTATCGCCCTGTTTTTATGCCTCAGCCTTTCATGTGCTCTTCGATACAAGTCCAACTGACTTTCTGCTTTTTTACCTTCGAATGAGGCATAGGGCTGCATTGCTAGCGCTATTCCTTTACTGCCGGATTTTGGTTTCTTCATGGTTTGCGGAGCGATGGGTTGCTCACTTATTCCGACAGTTTCTTCTTCTAAAACCACCGCTTGCAAATGAATACTTTGCAACAAATCGATGCTGGCGGCATTTTCTGTCATTTCCGCCTTCAGCCAAAAGTGACCATCGGGCATTATGTGATGCCTGTCATCAATAGTTGCAGGCAGATCAAACTTTAAAATGCCTGAATGTAATAAATTACTACTGGTATCCTGGCTGATTCGCAACCGATCCAAAGTGACCCATTCATCTCCCTCCAGGTAAAACCAATTAATTCCTGTCGCAACCTGGCTTTTAGCGGCATCTCCGCTTCCGCTTTTCAGCTGAAAAAGCATACTGATACTTTGAGGTGGCTTTAAGTTTTTCAAACCAATGAATGCTGTACCTTCGGCACTGAGCGATGGTAGCAATGTCTTGGGATTACCCATGCCTTCTATTTGAATTAGCCTCTGTCCAAACGGCCATTCATGATAGAAATAATCAAGTTGATTGTTGATGAAGGAAACTTCTTCAGTTTCATAATCCAAAGTAATCTGCTCTACTATTGGTGTGTATGGCTGGTTGACAATGTTATTGCTATTGACATTGTTCCTAACAGCCTGATTGTAAAGATTGTGTCCAAAAGCTCTGAAGCCTCCAATATCTGGTCCAGATAAAGTCAGTCTGATAAAGCCATGCGCTACCGTATAATCCCACCGATCAAAAGCCTGGCTGGTAGTTTTTCTTTCGATTGATGAGAGGGCACCCAGATTGAAATCAATTTTTGATACGAATCCAGCGTTCTGCGGGTGAAAAATACTGGATACCGAATTGAAGCTATGCCATTCCTTCCGATCGAGCACTGCTTTCTTTACTTTGAAAGCAGTGTTGGAAGGTTGGACTGCATAATTTTGATAATACGTTGAAAAATTTAATTCGGGAATATCCTTCCATTTGATATTCAGATTCAGGCTTTCCAGCTTTTCATTGAATATATCCTGATGACCTACATAAAAATGATCTCCAATAGCCGGTATCAGCCCGAAAAGACTAAAAGGTTTAGACGCTTCCAGTTGTGATGATTCGTTCTGGAAAATCAGCGACCGCACCCCTTCTGCGGCTACTTTCAATTTGACATCATCAATTCTCGCATTCTTCCATCTGGAATAGGCATATTTTTCTATGGTATCATGCTTTAGTATAATGCTAAATACCGGATAGTCAGACTGATATTGTCCTCCATGGATATCAGTGTCAAAATCAAAAATAGCAGGATCCGTATTGGCAATTTCAAAATCGAAATGTAGCTCTTCCCCATTACCCGCTTTGACGACCGAAACCTGATTGGTCTGTAACTGGTGCCATCCATTTTCTGCTGTGAATGAAAATAGGAATTGAGATTTATTAAAATCAGGAATGGATCCGATGAAGCATAGCTTTAGGCTTATTTTTCGTCTCCCTTCTCTCAGTCGTAACATCGAAGAACTCAAAGAGAAACCTATCTTACCTTCCCGCATGGTAAAATTCCTTTTTTCCTTAAACACCTCTTCGAATTCACCAGTAATCTTTTCATAGGTGAGCTGTGATTCACCGAAGACAGACAGCCCTTCGTTAATCTGATCGTCAATTAGCTGATCGGTAAAATCTTTGGTGAAAATTCTTTCTCCAAATTGCTCCGAATGTTTAAAAGTGGAAAGACAGGCACTCAGAACCGTTTTGTTGATGACAATTTCATCAACTATTTTAAAAAGTATTTCTTTTCCATCCAATCCTGTACCCGCAACGAATTGGGTTCCTTTTTCTAAAAATTTACTGGTTAATGTTTTTGCACATTTGAAAAACAAGTGAGCTTTCCGAGCCGAGGCATTTTTTCTGGTAAACCTCAAAACCTCTTCATATTGATAATTGAGGTGATCAGGCAACAATGAGTTTGCGTGTTCATTTAACGCTTCCAACAACCTGACAAATGCAATAAACAAGGCCTTATGGGGTACATTGGTGCTTGTATTACCATCAAAAAAGCTTCTCCAGTTGCCAGCCGGGATGTTATTTTGATCGTAATAGGTAATCGTTTCAGCTAATCTTGCAGCGTAATTGAGAAAGTCGGATTCATGTCTTTCCTCAATTCTGACATAGTCAAAGCTCAATTCATCTGCCATTCGTTCGTATTGGCTGGTTCCCGAGTGGCTGAGAGGGTTCAATATTTCCGGAAGAGAACGGGTCATCTATGAGAAATTTTCAGTTAATGAATAGGGAACGATCAGGTTACCCGCTGTTTGCGTTTCGATGATCAGATAAGATATACTGATCAGTACCTTCCCTTCAAAAGAATCTGTTTGTTCTAATTTTAGGTCTTCTATTTCTATTCTTGGTTCATTGAGAACCAATGCCTCAGAAAGCGTAGCGGCCATGTAGGTTTTCATGTTGTGACTGAGTGGTTCAAACATGAGCTCGTGAATATTGGAACCGAAATCCCTTCTCATGATTCTCTCTCCCAACTTGGTGTGTAAAATCACATATATGCTGTTTTCCACATCTGCTACACCATTCAACATCTCAGGACTATTGCTCTGGTTGTCAAAAGATGGTGGAAATGACCATCCAATTCCTAGTAATTTTTCAGTTTCCATATCTAGCCTATTAAAACATCTGTAGATCCTGAAAGCAGTGCCCCACCCTGCATTGTCTGGCCTCCCAGAGAATTGAGAGGCAAATTATTGTGGAAAACCGTGCTGATCCCTGGAAGTGCCATGTCTGGTATGGGCATTAGCGAATCAGTTACCTGTACTACTGGCCTGCCATTGACAATTACTGTTAAGGCACCAGGACAAACAATTGCCGTGCTAGCTCCCTGCATTGATGGGTTTGTGTATAAGTCCCCTACTCTTACTATCGGTTTTGACATAATGCTTTTAGTTAATCTGTGTTATTTGTCCTTTCAGTTTTGCAGATACTTTGCCTTCCAGTGACAGCGTCAGGCCACTTTCCAGTTTCATTTCCGAATCTGCTTTTCCGGTTATGTTAGCCCCGGATATTTCAACTCCCTGGCTGCCTTTGATGACTACCTTACTGGATTCCAGCGTAATTCCTTTCTGATTGATGCTGATAGCGTTCTGATTGTCATGAATCATTTGGATGCTTTTGTTCTGGTCGTCTATTTTAAATAATTGACCTTCCGGCGAAGCAATATCCATCGATTGAGACTCCTCGTTGATCAGGATTTTCCAGTCATTGATGCAAAGTCCCGTTTCCAGTTGCTCATTGTTTTTCAGTGCAATCGGTGACTCATCCTGGCTGTTATACAAGACTCCCAGAACGATTGGAAATCTGGGATCATTGCCTATAAAACCAATGACTACCTCATCGCCGGGATAGGGTCTGAAGATGGCTCCTCCGTTGCTACCAGCAGAAAAAGTTGAGAGCCGTGCGTAGAGAGTCTGTTTCGTCGCTGATTCATTACCCGTAGACATTTCTACCTCAAGCAATTCATGCCCTCCTTCGCTTTTTTTATAGTCCACCGCCTTTCCGTAATGCAAACCCGGAATAGCTGGCATTATTGGCTCGCTGACTTTTCCAGCAATGTTGTAAATCTCTGCATGTTTCTTATCAGTGAGGCCGAACTGAACGTAAGTATACCAGGAACCTTTTACGATAACGTGCTTGATTCCTGAAACAAAAGCATCTTTGTTCCAACCCCTGGCAAACTCACTGAGACTGATCGTCTGGCCGATTGCTATACCGTTTGTTCCCTTTAATTTGGCTGTACTTCTCACTTTAGCGAGGGCTTTACGATCGATCAGGTTTTTCACCCATGCCCTGGATTCATTGACAGATAAATCAGCCGGGTAGTTTAAAAACGCTTCCTCTCTTACTGTATGAGCATCTGGCAAAAGGTTTACGGCACTTTCCGACACCTCTTGCATATCCTGTTCATCAATTTCCCAACTATGGATGGTCACTTCTGGAAATATCAGCGTCTCGTCCAACTCAGCTGCATACTCCATCAGGTTGTCTCCTGTTGCAATCTTAAACTCAGTTGGTTTGTCAATTTTAGGATGTAACAAAATAATCTCATCACCGGAAACAACACAAACCCTTGAGGTAGCTTCTGCACGCATGACCAGGAAATCCCAGTCGGAGCAGTTGTATTGTATCATATTTTCATGATCGAAACTGAATAATGGCTGATCCTGAATATTGAGTGTCAGGTCTGTATCACTGTTTTCTACCAGGTGGATCAAAATACTATCATCATCCACCCTATTGACCTCATCTCCATTACTTCCTGTTCCTACGTCCTGATGAAGCATTCTGGTTTTAGTTGCCAGAGTCATTTTATTCGCAATATGCTTACACTCCAGTGTCAGAATCTGCGAGCCATCATTTTTCACAACAAGCTGGTGTTTGGTAATCAACCCCTTAAATACTTGCTGCCGTTCTTCTTCCCATCCAATTGAAATTATGATCTCAGTGCCGGGAGTGAAGGATATTTCCTTGTTTTCCTCCCCTGAATCAAACGCATTGGCGGGAGTGATGGAATAATTCTTATTACCACATTTGTCAGAGATAAACTGATTAAAGTTGAACTCAAGTCTGGCTTTCGGAATTTTATTGATAGCAGTATTTACCGAAATACCTATTAACCCTTTGCTGTGCGACTGTCCGTTGAACTGAATCTCATAGCTGAGTTTGGCCATATCGTTTCCATCACTCATCGGTCAGATAATTAGTTTGATGATTTCTTCTGCAATTCTAAGAGATTTAGGCAATGCGCTCCTTGGCTGTGAAGAGACAATCGTTAGATAACTTCCATATTTCAATACGCCATTGATGGCATGCTTTTCTTTAGCGTAATCGACCTTTTTCTTAGGGCTTACGTTAACATTAGGATTCTTGCCTACCTTAACTTGTCCTCCTGTAAACTTGCAGGATGCTGTTGCTCTAATTGGTGAACCGGTTGCATCGAAATGAGAATAGGTAATGTCTACCGCTTCAAGGAACCCTTTAAATTTCATGTCGCCCCAGACTAGCAGAAGCGGTAAGGGTTTCACTTTTCCACAGTCATCTTTCTGTACAGGGTAGCCAATTTCCAAAAATTGATTGATCTGCTCCAAAACCGTTTTTTGATTGAGTATTGGTACATTGCCCAACGAACCTGTACTATCAAAGAGCAGTTCGATATCAAAACCTTCTGAAGCAACACTGTTAAATCGATAAGCCGGGTTTAGCGAATTGATCGCCTGATCTTTTTGATAGACCATCTGATGAGATACCTTGTAAGATTCAGGGTTCACAAGCACAGTATATACTTCCTGCCAGCTGATTTTCTCTTCCTTCTTCAGCGTTTCAGGATCCACCCGCATGATTTTCATGTGGCTGGGCAGCCCAATTCTGTCTCCTATGGTTTCTAAATCTGCCATTCTATCTTTCTTC
>JBCBHL010000164.1:0-15395 GCA_038525605.1 Bacteroidota bacterium | reverse complement strand
CATTGGTTATTGTTTTGTATCTGAGTTTTTGAGAATTGCTGATAGGAAATGATCTGAAGTTGATGATTAACCGTCACAAGATATTTTCCATCGCACCTTACTTCAATTCCATCAGTAGTGTACTGAAATTTATCCTGACCCTTTCGCATTTCCATTGTAGTACGATAGAGTTCTGTGTTTTCAGCCAGATCAATGGCTCTTACATCAGTTTTCATATATTGCTGATCGGATTTTTCCGATTGGTCTTTCAATATTTTCATCCAATCTTCAAAAGATTGTGCCTTTACTTCCAAATTTTGACACAGGAGTAACACGATCATTCCTATGTAAATGATAAAATTTATGATTTTCATGTAGTTAAAGTTTATTCTCCGGGTGCAATTTGTTTTTGATGACCTACTACCTCTTGAATGGTACGGATCCCTTTTTCAGTTTCTACTTTGGTGAGGTAAAGGTTACCAGATGGATCATAATAAAAGTAGGTGGCGTAATTATTCTGATTCAAAGAAGCCTGCAATCTAAAAGTCTTCGGATCGTAGACGTATGATTCCATATTTCCTTCGGCCGGATGTAATCTGAGGTCGTCAACATAAAAATTAGTTGATCCTTTCACAAACTTTAGTTGTACGGTGGCTGCTCTTTCTGGGTAAGTAAACTTTTTATCTGCCTTTTGCCACCCCTCGATGATATTCCCGGAAGGTTGTGCGGTGATTGTTTTGATCCATTTACCTGATTCATCAAAAAACACTAATTCCATTTTAGGACTTCCGGGCAAAGTGGGATTATACAAATATTGGTTATTGGTAGAAATCCAGGCACTCAGTAGATATTCCTTCTCAGGGATCAGCCGTAGATTCTTTTGAACAAATCCTTTTGTTTGATTCACCAGAATACTTTTGTCTCCGGAATGAGCGATTCCCGTAACGATATTGGAATAAGTCCCTCTTTTACCTGGTTTATAATAGTATAAAGAGCCAAACCAGGTGCCTTTTTCAATCACTTCATCAAAAACTAACAAAGCATATTCATCTCCCTCTTCAGAAATATAAGTTTCCTTACAGAGAATTTCTACATTTCTCCTGTAGTAACTCTCTATTACCTCTCCGTTCGCAGATAAGACTCTGGAAAAAACACCAATCGCATCAATATCATCAAATTCTGAAATATTAGCATTTACGATTGCCTGATTTCCATAACCTTTTCTAACTGTGAACCATTGTTGCTGGTAATATTGACCACCATCTGATACCACCCAGTTGCCTACCCCTTTTTGACTCACATCGGAAATGAGTTCAAGGCCAGATGAATTGAGTTCTTCAAATCCTGTGTATGCCATTTCCTGTTGACGCATATTTTGTCCAACTGCTACCGGAAGCTGTCCTCCATAGCTATAAAGAGAGGCTGAATAGTTGTCTAATATATCCTTGTTCTCGACAGCAAATCCATACGGGTTAAATTGTGTATTGGTAGTGACGTTAAGCCAGTTTGGTACCGCCTCCAGTTCAGAGTAACGCCAGTTAAATTGTTCCAACGAATAAGTACCATCTTGCTGATTATTCACTTCTTCTGACACTTCCAAATCCTTTCGGTAAACGAAACTTTTTTCGTTTTGCCAAACTCCTTTTCTGCCATTCAAATAATCGTGATTTTCTGCCAGCGCCTGCTCGTCATAGGCCAATCTTCTGAAATCCGAGAAGGTATTGACACTTGCTGATAGAACATTCTCATAGACCTTTGATTGTACAATTACATTTTTGAAATCTGTCAGAGGATTAGTTGTAAGATCCACAAAATCGGTAAAGACTAAACTTCCAGTGAAACAATCTCCAACTGAACAAGCATATTTTACCTGCAGTTGTACCTGATAAATACTATTCTCAGAGGGGAATTTGTGAAAAGGAGTTTCCTCATTTGAAGTAGTTCCATCTCCAAAATCCCATTGGTATTCAGTGATATAACAACTTGGATCTAAATCGGTAGAAGGTTCAAATTTTATACCGCAGTATGAATTGTAATGTCTGAATTTTGTCGTAAATGGACATTTACTCAGTGTCAATTCCTGATCTTCACTAACTAGTTCCAAAGGCTTATATATTGTAATATTAAAGTTGTTGGGATCATTTGTATTGGTCACCGTATAATGATATTTCCCAAGGTCTGCCAATTCTATATTTCTGACTGTGTAGACGGGACTGTTGACTCCTGCCGGACTCACTTGTTGATCTCCCTTATACCAGGTATAAACACATCCCGGAACAGTTCTATCCACAGCAGCTTCAAAAGTAAAGTCATCTCCTAATTCTATGACATGTGTTTTTACTTCATCTATTTTCTTCTGTGGCCAATAACCAATTCCGCCATCTTTGAAAAGTGAAAAAATATTATCCTGAAACGTGAATTTATTTCCAGTTATTAAAATAAAGGGCCTGTTAGGCATCCGCCCCCATTCAGAAAGATCTCCTGTTAAATAATTACCTCCAATAACAAATCTTTCAAGTGACGTCATTCCGGAAATATCAAACATACTAACATCACCTGTCATTCCAGTGTTAATTATTTCGACATCTTTTAATTTTGATGCGTTTTCCAAATCCTTCCAATTCTCAAAATCTCCTGTTAGTTGTCCATTATTACTTTCTATTTCCAAATTCTCTAATAATGGAAAATTGTAAATATTTAACCCTGTTATATCTCCATCGAAATCACCAAATAAGTCCAGTACCTCTAGCTTACTATTTTTGCTTATATTCCTACCTAATGTCTCAATATCACCAGAAAAGTTTCGTGAAAGTAATCTAAGAAGTTTTAATCTGGTTGTCTTTTCAAACTGCCATTTACTAACATCATCGTTAAAGGCAAAATTTGAATTACTATAATCTAAGACTAATATCTCAAGAAATGGTAATTGGCTTAAATCCCATTTTTCCAAACTCCCGATAAGTGCCATCCTGTAACTATCCAAGCCAATAATATGAGTGTCAGAACTTACAACACCATGCCAAGTCCTCAAATTCTCAAAATTGAATTCGTAATTTCCATCAGTTCCTATTTTCCCCCATCTAGTATTTGGGTTTGGCCAGGCTTGATCCCAATTTTGACCTCCAGTTAATTCAAAAAACTGAATTAAAGCTTTGATCTCACTCTTAGGTATACCAATATCAGGAATATCTTCATCTGCAATCTGTCCGAATGCAGTGACAGATAACAATATGCAAATCAGATAAAATACAATTTTTTTCATGACAGTTATTTTAAAAGTTTAACAGTGTATGAGTTACTTGCAGTAGAAACAGTAGGGTCCTCAAGAGCAGTTACATTACCAATATCAATAGTCAACAGGTTTCTCTTTGAGCTTCGGAAAATAATCCCATTGAAGTCGTCTTCCGGAATGTTGTCTTTTGAAAAGAATCGGTGACTATTACCTTCTTTACCTAGATAAACAGCATATCCCAGTGACTGTCCTTCCTGATTTTGAATGATTAATTCATCTCCTTCTCTCAAATTTGCAGTTGCAGACCGATTAAGCTGGGCAGTATAATAATTATCATAGTTTACAACTGCTTTAAAATTTAACAGATTAAAACTAAATCCAACATTTTCACTTGCCGCGCCCATACCTGCATACTTAGTGTGAGCCGGAATGCTGTAGCTGTAGATAGGTTTATCAAAATTGTTATTGACCATAGTCAGTACCGTTCTACCAGTCAGTTTATCCCATTTCAGGTTTTTGGTGGTCATATAAGAGCCATCATTATAGGCCTCCACACTTTCCATGATTCCTGCTTTAAAAATCACCTTATTAGTAACAACCGTCCTCAATTGTGTATCATCTTTTCCAACATTTGGCCATGCACTTGGTACCGGAATCGGTATTAGACCAAACAGAATTGGAATCATCATTACATCTGTATTGAAGTTTGCACCTCCTAAAAAGCTGTTGTCACGATGCTGCCTCATATCCAGGAAAAACTCTGTTTCCTGTCCCATCAGAACTTTATCACTCCCATTTGTATTTTCCGCTACGCTGATTGTCCCATCTCCATTATCAGCAAAAACATTGTACAAGGTCGTTTTGACTTGCCTGTCTTTTACAATGTCCGGGCCTTCCAGGTAATTGTACTTTACCCAGGAAAACGATTCTTCTTCAAACTGCCCATCCTTTGCTTGTGCAAAATGACTTACCTTTTTGGCTTTTCCATGCATATCATTGGTAACAATACTATAGCCTTGTGAGGATGCCAGTTTCTTAGCTGAAATGGTCCCAATGGGTACGATCGGAATCCAAAGTTTATAGGGAATATCTCTCTTATCAGTTTCGTCTGCAATAACCGGAAAATCTTTGGCGGTGTAAAATTCATTGACGGACTTTCCAGTGGTTCCATAAGTTTCATTTTCCGGGAATAATGGATTCCCATTTGTTAGCTCATTGTATTTTACTTCATAGCCAGCTGCAGCAGCAGAAGCAAGACTCATTACTGTCACTTTCCCATAACCTACACTTGCCCCGGGATAATAGCCTTCATTGATTGGGTATTCAAAAAACAACTGATTATTTGAAATCAATGGAATGTTCTGAATAAATGGTTTCGCTATTCTAATGGGGTTTTCATCTCCACCAATCATAGGTTCATAAGTGGCCACACCACTACTGATGATTTTATCGTCATCATCAATCGTATTATAATCGTACACCTGTCCATATATTCCTTCCTGGTTATCTCCCCAGTTGTCGAAGAAGGTGATTTGCTTGACTCTATGGCCTCCACCAACCTTTCGCTTTTCCGGGTTGAGCAATCTCACCCAGCATTTTCCTGCGTCTAATTCATGTCCCCAGTTTTTGTCCAAAGCATAAATATTGAAAGTGGACAATACCTGCCCTACTTTTGGGATGATAGAGGCGAGGCTTCTAAGCGCATTTCCAAATGAAGTTTGGTCACCGTTTACTTTTCCTGCGAGACTTGCCAAGGTTGGTTGATTAACTCTTAAATGTTGCCAGGCTCTCAATAAAAGCGGATGATAGGAATAGTTACTACTTCTTTCCGCTTTCACATAAAAGTTGCCATATTCATAATCTCCTGACGGCCCTACCTCCAGGCTCGGATTTATTCCTCGATCAATTGACGCATAGGTACCTAAAAAATCAAATTGGTCTTCCTGCGGTGATCTCAGGTTTACTTTAAGTTTGAAATAAACCAAATCTCTATCCGTTTCAAGATAACTTTTAGCCACTGCCACAGGGTCAGTTACCTCAGATGTTTGTAGAGGTCTGGGTAATCTGAATTTTATCTTTCTCACATTGTTGCTCAAAAAGAAGTCATTCCCATTAGGTTCATTGACAGGGTCTACAATTTCCAACATTTGCATAGCTTGCCTATCCTGAACATAGGCGTAATCATCTGCCTCATAATCTATTTTCATCGTTCCTCCTGAAGGCATTTGAATACTTTTCAAGCTCCAGACTCCTGCATTTCGATCATGCTCGGCTCTCTCAATGTAGGGATCGACATAAGGGTATTCTTGATTTTTCAGCGGATCAGCAGGGTTATCTCCTGTATAATTTCCCCATCGGTCATAAGCATTCAGGTTATAATCAGGATTTTCTTCTTCTACATCTTCATGATAATCAAATTTATATGGGTTTAAAGAGCCCCTGCTATTTCTCCCATATTCAAACCAAAGCTTCTTTAAGGTAAGTTTTCCACCACCTGCAGTTCCATTGTCTATGTTTTTACAAAGTGAATTATCATATTCAAACTTCACTTTTTTCAAAGGTACATTTGTACCTCCCGCTCTCGTGTAAAGAGTAATTTGCTGCAACTGTTGAAGTGCTTTTCCCTTCTGTGTACTATTTACATTTTGTAATTTTGCGAAAGCCCCAAACCCATCTTTTCTGGGAATCGTTGAAAATTCTGCAATGTGCGATTTGGTTTCCACTTTACGTAAGTACCAGATTTCTTTTTCCCCATAATTGAAGGATGCTTTATCATCCTCTGCTGTGGTTTTAAAACCAGCATTATAAGATGCCTGATAATAAGGCGCCCGCCATTTATAAGGGCTGTCTTTGTTTGCGGTTTGTTGATAGGTGAACTTTACCCAATAGCCCAAATCATCAGCAGTTACACCATCTCCTGTCACATCTACATAGTCCTGCCCTACTATAGCTGTTAAAAGATAACTATGTGCATAATCCGGAATGATCTTTTTACTAAAAAACTCATTGGTATTATCATACTGATAATCAGGGTCACCATCGCCATTCCCCGGACTTACATCCGTCCTGGCTTTTCCATCAACTTTTGGAGTACTAAAAGTATATTCCTCATGAGTGATATTGTAAGCTGGCAATGCATAAACATACCTGGCTCCTTCAGGCGTTAATGCCGTATAGCCTGCAGTATGATGCCCTTTACCCTCTGCCAACAGCCGTTGCCTGGAATATTTTCCCAGATTCCCCGAAGTATTGTAATAATCTATTTTAAAAAGGTCTATCACTTCATCTCCATTGCTTTTCACCAGTTCTGCAACACTGATGGGCTGAATGACATTGTTTCTTTTTATTCTCTGATAGCCAGTCCTGTCTAAATTGCTTTTTGCTGACCTGCTCCAACTCTCATATCTGTTCTTTTTCAAAGTTGCATTAGCTACCGGGTTTCTTCTCGGTCCGCCAATGTCTACTTTTACAGCGTTTTCACCTCCTATCGCTTCTAAATCACCGACAGGTGTAGTAGTAGGTTCTCCATGTACTTTGAAATACCATGGCTCATAAAGATCATCCTTCTTTTTACTTTGGAAGGCATAGAGATCCTTTAATTGATTATCCTCAGCTTCCCACTCACCTGAAATAGATTTAGAATGGTTTAAGGAAGCATTTACTCCTACATGCACTAAAGCAGGACCAACATCTCCACCTGCTGAAACCGCATTGGAGGTCGATTTTGTATATGGGTCATGGATGATTCCAACGTCTGATCGAAAAGGTCTGTACATAGCCGAATACCCCTGACCAGTCGCAGAATAGATGTCATAGGTTAAACTCGGAATCGGAAGGTTGGGATTTTCCTTCCTGACAGTTCCGTCTTGTTCCCTGTTAAAATCAAGTAGGGCAGAAGGATCATCCTTGTGTTGATAATTGAGATAGCCAAAAGCCTTGGTTTGCACGTTTTCTCCATTGAACCTTAACTTCTGCTTATTGTAAAAACCGCTAAAATTTGCACTGGTAAAGGCACCCCACCAGGAACCACCAGCCTTAAAAGATAAATTCACACTTGAATTAATCATCGGCAATCCTACCGAAGGAGAAAAACCTGGGTTTGATAGCGATAAGTTGGAAGAGCCTCCCACAATTCTATCATTGGCATTTTTAAAATCAACAGCTTCTACCTTATCACCTTCAAACTTCAACATGGGCTCACCTCTTTTTGAATCAGAAACGCCAATCGTCATACCCGATAAACCAACCTGAGAGTTATACCCTATTGACAAAGAGCTGACCCTATTTTCAACACCATACTTGCTATCTTTTATCTCTTTAGAAAGGCTTAATGAAGGGCTAAAACCAACTCCTCCCTGACTATTCAGACTAAGATTAAGTCCTACCCCGGCCGCATACTCACTCTTAGATGGAAAACTGTAATTCCCTCCGGCAGTGATCTCTATCCCAACACCTTTGTAGTTATTGTTAAAAACAGTTAACCCAGCATTTGCGCCTAAATTATCATTACCAAATAATTCTACACCAGCACCAACACCGACACCAATCGTTACACTTGGTTTCATTGCATGCTTTGTCGTAATCAGATCCCCTTTGAATTCATCTGGTAATCCTCTCATCTGTCTGTTGATAGCTCCAGGATTTAATGACCACCCCAATCCAACCCAACTGGCTTCCTGATCCATGCCTATACCTGCATGATAAGCCAGGTTGAAAGGATAACCGCCATTAGGTCCCGGTAACTCAAATAAGGGGATATTGTAAGTAAAATCTCCTGACTGCAGATCTACCATCTGTGTGGTACTTGCCGGTTCAAAAGACTGAACCTCTGGTTGAGAGGGGCCTGAAGTTAATGCCAAACTTACCGTGGGATAAAATATATTGATTCCCATGATCAGGAGTAACACATAGGCACTCCTCCGTAGTTGTTTTCTATTGCAAAAAATAGTCATTTTTTAATGCTTATTAAATCTTAAATTTTACCGGACCTGAATTCAGCAGTTGGCTATCTATTACCAGTCTGGTTGTTTGATTGTCTTTTAAAGGCGCTTCAAAGGCAACAGTCATCACCCTTTCATTTTTAAGGTCAAAAGATCTTTCAAAATGATATAATACATTATCCAGCTTTATCCCATCAACTTCGAGGTATATGTCCTTTTGCATCCTGTAGCTTAGATAGTATAATATTGACTGTGCTGACTCACCGCTTTTTTCCTTCAGGAACTCAACCAAATCTCTTTGCACTTGATCTGTCGCCAAACTGATCTTAAAGTGCATAAATTTACTTTTGGAATCTGCTTCAATCGTTGGGTGGATTCTGAACTTAAATGCGCCAACTGATCTTTCATAATGATCAGATCGATCACTGCATCCTGCAATGGTTATGAGAAAAAGAGTCAGCAGCAATAAGTAATTGGTTGTTTTAATCAATTTCTCCATTGTATTTTTTATTCATGAATTCTATTACTGATTGAGTTGCATTATGAGCCTGATTGGCATACATCAAATTACCTTCGCCATTGGCTCCAAAAATCATCTGATAATTGTTCGACTTACCAAATTCATTTAAGTAATCATTGATTTGTATCCAGGCTTGTTGCGTATAACGTTCTGATAAAGCCAATTCCTGATTTCTGAATTGTTCGCTTTTCTGATTAATTATTTCAATCAGCTCTGTAGAAGGTGTTTGCTTCGCCAATGCATACAAACTGTCTAAAACCAGTTGATGGCTCGTAATGACCGCTTCCAATTTTTCATGAAGTTCTTTTCTTCCTTCAAACCCCTGAAATACTTGTTGATTATTAATGAAGGCCTGCTCAGGTTTAGCAAAATGTTCATTGATTAATAATGCTGCTATTCCCATTATTAGCAAGCTATTTAGAATGACTAAAGTGATTATAGTTTTGGATTTCATTGTGAATTGTTCGTCTTTGTGATTATCGGTTGGAAATAAATCAGGTCATCCTGACCTTCTTTCTGACATTTTATCTCTACTACCTCTTTTTCTACTTTACCACAAGCATCGGTAACAACTAGCGTCAGAAAATAATCTAGTGGCTTGGAAATCGTTAGATAGCTTACTTCCTTATCGCTTTTCAGAGTACTGTTTACAGGCTGTTCAAGCATTGAGGCGAGGTATTCATCTTTGCTGATAAACCAGGAAAGTTTATAAGGAGGTGCTCCCCCCATAACATTCCCCAGGTAATTGATGGTAGATTTTTCAGCACTTCCGCAATTGATGACTACTTCTTCATATGAGATGCTGACAGAAGGATCTTTTGTTACAGCTGGAGAATTAACATAAAAGGTAAATTTTCCGGACCCAAAAAATTTCGACTTGTATTTAAAGTAATATTTCTTGTCGTAGGCTTTATCACCTATTATGCTAAAGAGATCAATCTGATGCTCATTCATTCCATATTCAATTGAAAATGAGAAATCAGTAACTAAATGATCATCATTATAAATTTCGCAAATGATCTGATCGCTGTTTTTAGCCTGAACTGAAATGTTGATCCTCTCAGATGGTAAAATGACTATCTCATCCCTCTTTAACTCATTAAAGGAAAGTGTCGTTATTGGCTCGTTTTCATCAGAAATGATATCTGATTGTGCGTTTAACGTGAATTTACTCCCAAAAAGAACCATCCCAATCAGGAATAATCTAATTACCCATAAATCTGGGGATGTTTTCATTTTTATATTTAAAACTTTCATGATTTATATTAAAAAGGTTTGATTCCGAACCTTGCTAAAAAAGGTGAATCATAGGTTGGTAAACCCAGGTTTTGATTCAGGTTATACATAATACTTAAATTGAAAAATGCTTTCTTTTTCAGTTTGATATTAAATCCAGCGCCAATCAATGCGGTATGTTGAAAATGCTCTTTCGACGTGAGTTCTTTTTCAGCTTTCAGGTAGGATATTCCCGGTAATAAAGTGATATATTCTGCTTTCAGAAAGAATAAATCTCCTGAAAATTGATACATACTCACTAATTTATAATCCAGGGCAGATTTAATCAGAGCCAATTCATCTGAAGTATGATGAAATGTTACACCCAATCCCATTGACCAGTTAGGACTAATTAAATATGAAAAAGATGGGGCAAAACTGAAAGTCTTAAAATCACTGTCTGCAAAAGATAAAACGCCCTCAAAAAAGGCCTTTCCTTTTAGGAATTTATCAGATGATTGATCTTTAAACTCATGTACGGCAAC
Organism: Bacteroidota bacterium; assembly: GCA_038525605.1. Taxonomy (GTDB): domain Bacteria; phylum Bacteroidota; class Bacteroidia; order Cytophagales; family Cyclobacteriaceae; genus JANSWY01. The sequence continues at coordinate 4,964 of JBCBHL010000164.1, read as the reverse complement.
TTCATTTTTCTCTATTTTTCCACTAAGATCATCGGCTAGCTTTTTCTTCTGATCCTTTAAAACCATCTTTTCAAATGGTGGAGCCAAAGGTATTACTTCCTCAGTTACATCATCAAAAGACAGGTTACTCACCTCATTTTGTTCATTATCGAATTGCCAGTTTTCTGGTACTTCAACTAATTCCTCTTCATTAATCAATTGATTTAATTGCTGATGGTATTTCTTGAAGTCATACGTTTCGAGCTCGTCACTATATTTATCTTTTAATTGCTTATGAAAGTCGTTTGAAGAGATTTTACTTTCAATTTCTTCTTTCTGTTTTTCTAGTCTTTCAACTTTCCTTACTAATTGCTTACCATTATGCTTAAAAGCTTTATCTCTTCTAAAATTATAGGTGGCCCTTACTTGCCTGGAAAACTCTTCAGATTCTATTTGATCGGATAATAACTGATGATAGTAGTTTGCAATTTCATCATCTTCAATTTCAGACATCAGATCTGTTTGTTCCTTAATAACCTGATCATATCGATTAATTAAGAGCTCCAGTTTTTCTTTGTCTTGATACTTTTTCCCGGAATTATCTTCAAATATTTTAGGAATAGATTCTACAATGCTTTCCAATGAATCGCTTAGAATATTTTCTTTGTAGGTTTCAAGAGTATCGGAATATTGAATAAGTTTCTCCTTATTTCTGTTCCCTTTATTAGCAACGCCATTAGCGTTTAAAAGAGATACAATCGACCGATTTAGTTTCTTTTGAGAAAAATCTCCGTCGACTATTTTCATGTGTTGGCTGAAGACAGAATCAGACACATATTCATTTCGATTGATCTTAGTGAGATGGATACCGTGATTCTGCTCTTTGATTGAATCTGTATACACTTTTTTAACCTCTGTCAGCAAATTACAGTTGACATCCTTTGCCGGACTTTTGTAAGGGTTGCTATTACTTTCCGGTAAACTTTGTTGTGCTGATAGAGAGCAACAAATTGAGAGCATCAGAAAAATATTGATTATTATTTCTTTCATGATTGCCGATTATCTAAGCGTTTCGAGGTTTCCGTTGTTGATGATTTTCAACCTGCACCTTTCATTTTGGCTCTTTTTAGCTATCGTCACCTCTCCATCTACGAGCAATGTGCCACCGTCAATTAGTAGTAATGTATTTTTCAAAGCTTGATTTTGAAGACTTATGCTTCCACATGAATTTTGATCTGTTACTGTAATTTCAAAACCCGAAATATTTACCTGATCAGAGTTTTTCGGATAAGTTCCTGAAGGTTCTCCATCTTTTTCATAGGACCAAATAGCCGGATCATTCCAAGAGCCATCTGCAATTGCCCATAGAACTCTCTCAGCATTGGTTACTATATCCGTCTCAAGAGCTTCTAATTCGAAGGCACTAAATATCGACACATTAGATACGGGGTTATTCCTTACTCTAAAAGTTATCTCGCCTGCCTCGTTTGGTTTGACTTTATTTAACCTGGCTGTATGTGTAGTATTATTTATCAATACTCCTGTAGCCACTTCATCATTGATGATGAAATCTGTAAATTTCCAGCCAGACTCTGTTGCTGATCCCAGAAACTTCAAATTATACCTGCCATTGGGGTCTAATCCATACAAGGTAAACTCACCTTCTTTTCCACTTACATTATTGGTGACACCTGATTTTAAAACTATATCCGGATATACTCCTGAATCATCGCCTGTCTGCATACCATTTTCAAACAATGCATCCATAGGCTTATCTATTCTAAATCCAATGTCTGTTTTTACACCATTTACACTTACTAACTGTTCCAGACTATTCTCATTTTGATTCCAATCCAAAATGTTATTCCATGGGGCATCAGCATTATAAGTTTCTAAACCGCTTATGTTGACTTTAATTGAATTAACGATTGTACTGGTGCGTGAAACCTCACTAAAGTCTGACGGATCAGACAACGGAATCATTGATCTGATTTTGTAATAGTAAGTTTTGCCAGGAATTACATCGGCATCAACATAAGTGACCTCATTAGGACCAGTTGTGTGGATTATCTCGAAACTACCGACCTCATTAGTTTCAGATCTTTGAATCTCAAAACCATATTCATTTATTGAGTTATCTTCCCATGAAAGCTTAATTACATCCTCGGAATCACCAACAGCCTGAAAGTCAACAGGCGTATATCTGGAATTATCTGGTTTGATTTTTTTGATAATCAGGGCATTTATATAGCCAGCTCTGGCTGTTAGACCCTTTGAAATTTTAAGCGTGACTGTTCCTCGGATACCAGGGTTAACATTCGTCAATACAGCCATTTCGTTTGTATTTGCCTGGACATCCAATGCAACAGACCTGGCAGAATTAGCACTGGGAATTGTGTATACGGTCTCTCCGTTATAGGCTATTCCAGCATTATTAAATGTACTACTTCCGAGAAAGTTGAACTCATAAGTATAGGATCGGTCCAATCCCTGAATTTCCAGGAGCACTTCTTCCGGAGCATCAAAAATTCCAAACCAATAGTATTCTTTCAGCACTTCATCCGGAACTATTCCGGAACCGTCTCCAGTCTGCGCTCCCTGATCAAACACCCCTCCAAAATCCGATCTTAAAAAAAATCTTAAACCTGAGATGGTTCCTTCACCATTTTTAAGGTTTGAAAATACATCATTTATCAAAGGCACTTTTGAGGTATTATTCCATGGAGCCTCTGCTTGCGAGGTATTGCTAAAATTGATCCAAATAGACTCCAGGTATTCTTCTGCTTTGGTTGTTGTATGGTTTACTATGTTTGAATAGGGCGATGTATTTCCATCTGAAATTGCTCTGATGCGATAGAAGTACTCAGTTTCATCTATCAGGTTATTGTCTATAAATGAATTCTTGTTTGCATCTGCTGTAGTTAAGAGTGTAAAGCCTGATTCACCGGCACTTACAGATTTGTAAATTTCATAACCAGATTCTTCTTCATTAGTATCTTCCCATGTCAGTAAAATGCTATTACCTGTTACTAACTCCGTTCTTAATCCTGATGGAGCCAATAAAGGATTAATATTCTGAACGTTAGAATTCAGTATAACATCACCAATCGCTGAACCATTTTGAAAAATGGAAACATCTACAAGTAATTTTGAACTGCTTGCCCGCTGTGAAGTATAACTCACAACACCTTCTTTTTTGAAGTAAATAACTCCGTTTTCTCTCTCTATTTGATATTTAATGCCAGGAATATGATCTCCTAAAGTATGTTTCCAGTTCCCATTTTCCAGTACCTGAACTTTACCATTCGCGGCACAGGTAATTGCAAAATCAATTGATTGATACTTCACATCATTATCATCATCTGAAAGGCCTATATATGTTCCAGTAGAATTTTCGTTGAAGGCAAACTCTAGTTCTCCATCAGTACCCGCCGATAAATATTCTTCTGAAGATGCTCCGGCATCATTTTGACTGGGAGAAGTTTTTACCAGGGAATTATCTATTTCTTTGGACAGGTTTGTAATTTTTTGCCAGGTAATTCCAAATTCTCCTATTCCGGAATCAATTGGTTGTTCTTGTTCTATATTGTGAATTCTAACACTTTCAATTCTTGCACCATTTAAGTAAATAGATGCATCAACCACTAAAGGGTCAATTGAACTTCTCTGAGATATGTAAAAAGTTTGGTTTCCTTTCTTGTAATGAATTTCGCTTCCAATCCTTTCTATTCTATATGTTTCCCCGATTTGATAAGTTCCAAGTGATCTTTTCCAATTGCCATTTTCAAGTACAACAATCTTTCCATTCAACTTACACTCGAAAGCAAAATCAATAGATTGATATTTTACATCTGAATCAGTTGATGATAAACCTATGTAGGTACCTGCAGAGTTTTCATTTATAATGAACTCTACCCAACCATTATCATCGATGGCCTCCAAGGAAGAACCTCCTGCAGTATTACCGCTTGGAGCCGTTTTAAAAAGCGATCCGTTTGTTTGTAACTCGACTCCTTGCAGATTTTGCCAGGTAATTGGTGTTTGTCCGCTTGCGCTGAAACTGTAGAGAATCAGAAAACAATAAATAAACCGTGATAAGTATTTCATGAATGTGATAGAAAAGTTTCCTTCTGAATTTTATGTTATACCACATTGATGTTATCGGCCTTTAAAAGGTTACCATATTAATTTAAAAAACATTTGAAATAAGTATTCATTACAGAATTCAATGAATCATCTAATAATTCCCACCGTGAAGTATGAATCAAAAAAGGATATGCCTTATTGGTTTTTAATGGCGACAGTACTTTTTTGTGAAAAACAGATTCTAAGGACAAGATTGGAGCTGATCCTTTGCTGCTGCAATCAAAATATCTATGCGGTCCGTAATTAGTTGTTTTTACTAAACATGAAGAAATGTATTAGCACCAGGGTTTTGCAGGATCATCTGACGGTTAATTTTCAGTAGTTTGCAACCGTGACACAACGACTTGGGTCCACCAGCGCTTCCCGAAGCTACGGATAGTTTCATTCGGGACATGGGACATGCTTCTCGCCTATTCAATTCGTTCAAATTTAAAAGGCTTAAAAGACTCAACCGAAAGCATCTACTGAGTATTTTGCTAAATAGAAGGTATTCTTGATCTTAGAGGAAGTAGACCGCTGCTGACAACCTAATCAAATTGAAAGATATTCTTAAAAAGTTAAGAATGAGTTTAATTGTGAGCCACTCCTTCCTCAATCCTCACACTCCAATCTGTTATGGGCCCACCAGAGCATCCCGAATTTTCGTCGCACTGCGTTCGGGACAGGCTTCTCGCCCTTCCAGTTTCTTTAAACAAAAAAGACTCAATCGAAACAATCGACTGAGTATTTTGCTAAATAGAAGGTATTCTTGATCTTAGAGAGAGTAGACCGCTGCTGACAACCTAATCAAATTGAAAGATATTCTTAAAAAGTTAAGAATGAGTTTAATTGTGAGCCAC
>JBCBHL010000163.1:0-15561 GCA_038525605.1 Bacteroidota bacterium | reverse complement strand
AATTTAATTGGTCAATACTTTATAAATGATTATACTCATTATACGGGATTAACAGGCAATATGTTTCGTTTTTAATAAAAATTTAGAATAAAAAACTAATATTTCTGAATTATCAAAATATTAAAACATCCACTTAAATCAATCTATTTCCGATAGTTCCAACTATTTATTCACTATTCTTCACCAGCATTACATGCTTACCAAAGTTGTTAACGATATCTGCAAAATGCTTTTTTAACTGTAGATAGTCTTCCTTTTCATAGATCGCTTTTTTAAAGGTATAATGACCTGCTACCGTCAGTGCATTTCCATTCAACGAATAGGTAAGTTTACTCGTCATCAGTTCGTCATTGATAGCAAATTCATCAGGCAATTTCGCTACCTGGTAGCCTTGAGGAATTGTAATTCTGGAAGTAAACTTTTCTGTTTTATCATAAATCAGGTCAATTGGATAATCTCGGGAGTCTTGCTTCAACAGGTTTTGACTCATATTGAAATTGAAAAAAGGTGTTATCAACATTCTGTCTCCAACCGTTTCGAGATCAGTAGTAGCTTTGGCTATGATCAGAAACGGCTTTTCTGGCTTTTGAAAATTCCTCAACCTAACGCCTTCTACTACTGAAAAGCCCTTCGACTCTAAAAATTCATTAAAGTTTTCAGTGTCATCACCAATTCTTTGCTTCAGAACGTAAGCTTCCATTTCTGTCGAGGCGTTCGAGATAGTCGCATTTGCAGTCATGCTTGCCGTATCAATACTGACCATGAAAGTTGTCCCGGATTCCGAATGGTTGCTATTGACCAGTTTTACCCAGCCCGGGTTGTCTTTTTCCACCGTAAGACCATAGTCATTGATACAATGCGGAGGTATTCTGTCAAATGCAATCAACGGATCTGTCGCATCTGTCAGAAAGGATTTTCCATCAATTTTAACCAGCACTACTACTGCATTGAAAAATTGTGTAAAAGGGTATTTCCGGTGAACTTTTCCATGTTTCCTCGTACTCAAAAGTACTGGTGTAGCTGAGATCCCTGCAGCATTGAGCATGCCACATAGAAACAGATTTATTTCGGCCATGTTTCCTGTTTTTTGCTCAGTAAACTTTTTAGCCGTTTTTGTGGCGTACTTACTGGTTTTGTAATTCCAGTTGAAGTTACTTTTCACATAGCCGGTAATTACCTTTACATTTTGCAATTGGTTGTTTTCATTAAGCAATAGCTCTGATTTTAAAATCTTCTTTGCCTGCGACTCGCTGCTTTTCAAGTATTTACCGAACTCATCGATCTCCAGAAAGCTTTTAGTCATCTTGGGCCAGGTGGTCATTATTTCCCGGGTACCCGAATAAGAGCTATGCACTTTGGACAACTGAAAGTCCATTCTTTTGAGATAGTCATTTCGGGAAGTGATAAAAGACACGTCCTCAAAAGCAGGGATATCTTTCATGATAAACCTATTGATGATTTCATTATACCGGGGTGACTTACCAAATGAATTGGTTGCTGATGCACCTGGATAATAATAGGATTTGTCTGACTTTACATTGCTGACAGAATCAAACTCCTGAATACCGCTGGTGATATACACATATTCGTAAAATGGTATGGTACGCACCTCATATTCACTATAAAGTGTTGGAATATCACTCTGAAAATCCCAATCCGGCAAATTAAACTTAAAGGGGCTGACCAAATCATACTTAAATTCTACGATAGAGCCTTCTTGCACATCGGGAAAGGCAAATTTTTTCACTTTCCAGTTTTTGTTGATTTGCTCTTCAAAAACAGCAGTTATGCTCACTCTGTTTCCTCTTACATTTCCATCTATCAGGTTGTAAGTGTAGGCTTTCAGGTTTTCGATGTATTCAGTTTTGTTGATATCCTGAAAGTAAAATGGAATACTGACTTCAGCGTGATCAACTCCACTGCTTTTCAAAATTTTAATCCGCTTATGTCTCGTAAATCTGATATCATAACCCAGTCCGGACTTTACGAACCTAGTTTTGCCGATATCAAATAAAACGACCGCTTCTGAATCGGGAAATTTATCATATGTACCTGTTTCCCATTCTTCTTCGCTAATAGCGTTGAAAACAGGTGTAAAATCCTGACTTAAAACAGGAGAAATGCTAATCATCAAAATGATGATGGTCATCAATGGTTTGTTCATTTTACAGTTTATTTTATTGTTTAGTTTATTAAAGTTATCACGACAGATTTATTATGCATATTTTCAATTGAAGTATTAGTTGATCTTTATATTTAATTTTCTTATCCGCCGAAGCTTTCAGCGTAGGAGGAATAATTTCTTAAAATTACAATGTTTGACGGTTACAACATCGAAAATTTATCAATACAAAACTTAACGTGATAATGTCTATTACTTCTCCAGAATCAATTCCTGGTTAAAATTATCAATAATAATATTAAAATAGTTTTTTAATTGCTGATAGTCCTCCGGTGGATAAACCACTTTTTTAAAAGCATAAAATCCATTAGCAATGATTTGTCCGCCGGATTTCCGGTAGCTCAGTTGAATGTTAGCTAATTCATCGTCGATACTAATCGTTTCGGGCAAGGTATCAATGTCGTATCCTTCAGGAATCTTAATCTGCGATTTCAGTGAGACTTCCGATAGATATATAAAATCAATAGGATATCGCCTCTCTTTTTGCCTAAGTTGATTTTTTCGAAGAGGAAAATCGAGGAATGGCGTGACAATCAGTTTATCTGCTATGGATTCCAGTTCATAATTTCCTTTTAAAGCGACAATGTAGGGTTTCGCATTATCAGCATAATTAAATGTTTTTACCTTTTCAATCGACTCGAATCCTCTGCCAATCATTGCCTCTTTTACTTTTTCCTCATCGTTTTGCACTCGGGATTTCATCCGGTATGCATTGTAAACCGAGCTTTGTGTCGTCAACCCTATACTGGCAGTAGCCTCATCAGGAATGGGGTTGATGGTAATCAGTATATTGTCTTTACTAACGATTCTGTTGTCGAGTCTTACCCAACCACCTCTATCGGAGCTGATAACTAATCCTTTACCATTGATACATCTGGGTGGAATTCTGTTGTATGGCAGGTATTTCTCTGATGCATCCGTTAGAAACTGTGTGCCATCGATGGTGACCAGTACTACCAGGTAGTTGAAATCACGGTAATATGGGAACTCCATTTTGATTTTCCCATGTTTCCTGGTTGACAGTGCTATCGGATTAGCTTCTATGTCAACTGTTCTTAGTAGTGTGATCAACCATAAGTTAATATCAGCGACGTTTCCTTCTTCATTCAATAGAAAACTGCTGACTGACTGAGTAGGGTATTTATTAAAGCGACCAGTGTGTCTGTATTTGTTTTTCACAAACCTGATAATCTCTTTGGCTTTTTGATTGTCAGATTTTCCTTCAAAATTGAACTCTTCTTTGATCAATTCGGAGGCCTCTTTTTGTCCCAGCCTGAGAAAACCACCAATTTCTTCATTTGAGGCCATTTGCTTTGAGATGGCAGGCCAGATATTGGCATAGTTATTAAACTCTTTTGCTGCAATTTCCCGCTGATCAGCAATCATAAATTTCATTTTTACGATGAAATCATCTTTAGAAGTCATATATGACTCATCTCCAAATGCCGGTATATTTTTCAAACCATAAGTTCTGTGGATCAAATCCTTGTTAAACAGCAATCCTCTTTTTTTAGCCTGTTCTACACCTCCGTTTTCATAGCCTGCCCATGCATCCAAAACCTTTTCGTGCTGCACATCAAACTTTGCTATTCCCTGAGTTACGAGGTAACTTTCTGTAACCGGCAGAATAATTACATTGAACTCACTGTACAGGGTGGGGATGTCATTCTGAAACTTCCACTCTTTGATTTTCCCTTCGTAGGGACGAGAAATCTCATAGCTATATTCCAAGATTGAACCTACCTGAACATCAGGAAAGGCAAACTTTTTCAAGCTGATAAATTCGTTGAATTGCTCTTCAAAAATGGTTTCTGGTTCTACTACAGTTTTCACTGCTTTCCCATCAACTATATTGTAAGTAGTAGCTGTGATTTTGATAATCTCCTCAATTTCCCGTAAGTAGGGAATTACCACTTCCCCTTCACTATAACCGGATTTCGCCAGTATTTTGATCCTCTTGCTCCTATCGTATCCCAATTTTAACCCTAAAGTCCCAGACTCCTCTATTTTGGCAGTACCTTTATCGTAGAGAATTACAGCACCAGCATCGGCATCCTGTTCATAAGATTTTAATTGCCATTCAGCATCAGTGATTACGCCATATTCATGCGTTTGTTCCTGAGCAATTGCGGAAATCGGAATTACAAAAAACAAGAAAAAATAAATAAAGCATTTCATGGCAATATTCTTACAATGGATCGAAAACAATTTCCTGATTGAACTTTTCAATGACACGATTTAGTAAATTTTTGACCTGCGCGTACTCCTCAGGCTGGAATACAGCTTTTTTAAATGAATAGCTACCTTCCACGATTAATTGTTTTCCTGCCATTTGATAGTTCAGCTTTATCGCAGTTAGCTCATCTTTCATGTTCAGGCCTTCCGGTAACTGTTTGATTGTGTATCCTTCCGGAATATTAATCTGCGATTTGAATGATCTTGATTCTGCAAAAACCAGATCGATAGGATATTTCCTCTCTTCTTCTACAAGACTGTTTTCAGCGATGGGAAATTTAAAAAAGGGGGATAAAATAAGCTTACCACCAACTTCTTCCACTTCTGCTGTTGCCTTGAAGGCGATGACATAAGGCTTTGTATTTTTCTCATAGTTTATGAACCTGATTTGTGAAACATCGCTGAGACCATTTTCGAGCATTCCGTTTTTAACTGCCTCTTCATTTTTACCATAGGCATTTTTGTATGCATAGGCATGGTATTCACTGGACTGGATCGTTACTCCAGCGGTGGCAACTGATGATTCAGGGTCGATGCTGACAGAAAAGAGTTTGTTATTTAAAGAAAGAAACTTGCTTTCGAGGTTGACCCATCCTCCTTCTCCTTTATTGACTATTAAACCATTTTCATTGATACATCTCGGTGGAATACGATTGTAAGCAATCAATGGGTCGGTAGCATCTGTCAGGTAACTGAGACCAGGCTCGTTGATCAGCGTAATCACATTATTGAAAAAATGCTGAAAAGGGTAATTAGCTTTTATTTTTCCATGATCTCTCGTACTTAGAATTACAGGTTGCGCCTCAATTCCTGCGGCTCGGAGCATTGCTGTTAAAAACAAGTTGATTTCAGCAGAATCCCCCTGCTTTTGAGAAACGAATTCCTTTGGTTTGAGTCTGGCAAGCTTTCTGGTTTCTCCGTTCCACTTAAAATTACGTTTGACATAGTTGATGATTGCTCTAGCCTGTTGCGCTTTTGATTGTCCGTCAAGATTCAATTCCGAATTCAGCAATTTGCGAGCTAAGCCTTCACTTGCTTTCAGGTATTTACCAAAAACATCTGCCGCGAGAAAATCTTCTATCATTTTCGGCCAGGTGGTCATAAAAACGGTAGCTTGTCCCAGGGATTGGTATTGCTCTGAGACGTAAGTTGGCACATCGTAAGTATTGGATAGTTGAAAATCGATTTTTGCAATGTAATCATTCACGGATGTGATGTAAGATTCATCTTTAAAAGCTGCAACATCTTTGAGGACGTAGGTATAAATGATATCACGATAAGTGGCAGCCTCTCCCATATTTTGTCCTGAATATGATTTAATCTGGCCTATTTTTTTCCACATTTTATCTTCCTGAACCGTTTGAACATCAAATGTATCAATACCTTGTGTGATGAACACATACTCGAAGAATGGTACCATTCCCACCTTATATTCGCTATGGATCGTGGGAATATTACTTTGAAATACCCAATCAGGAAGCAGGGAAGTTTCCAAAACATATGAATACTCCAACACTGAACCCACCTGCACATCAGGGAAGGTGAATTTCTTTACTTTCCAGTTTTCATCGATTGTCTCTTCAAATACAGATTCTGCTTCCACCTGTTTACTAACTACCTGGCCACCTACTTTCAGATAGCTGGTTGCTTGAAACTCGACCACCTGTTCTGATTCCTTCTCATTAAAGATGTAAATCGGAATGGTAACTTTTGATGCTTCAAAACCTGTTTCATCAAGAATTTTCACTCGCTTTTGCTTCTTGAATCTGATAACAATGTCTCCGTCTTTCTTTGTCGCATAAAAACTGCTACCAATATCAAACATTACCACCGCTCCTGCATCTGGATCCTTTTCATAGGTTTGGAGACTCCATTCCGAGTCACTAATGATTCCATATTCCCGTGAATATTCCTGACCGATCAGTAAGCTGATTGTCGTCAGCATCAAAAAAATCAGCGATATAGTTTTCCTCATTTTTTTCGGTTTTTTAAACAGTTTATTTTTCTAATGATCCGGTTCAACGGGCTTTCAAAATAATTTTCGACTTTCTGTGATACTTTTTGATTTGATCGAAAAAGTCATAAAACTCAGCATAATCTTTGACCTCAAAGTCACCGGTATTTAATTGAAAAGTCCTTGCGACAATGAGCTGATGACCAACTTGGGCATAATCGATCTTTAGCCTGCCAAATTGGTTTTCCAATATTTTAGGCGCAGGAAATTCGACAGCATATTCTTCCAGAAACGGTAATTGATAGATAACAGAATCCACCTTATTGACCGGCATTGTTATCCGAATGGGCTGGGTTCTCTCCTCAGGCTTTTCCATGTCATACATTTTCACAGGTGCTAAAGAAATGGCCAGTAAATCGCCCAGGTTTCGAAATTGTCCGGAAACATCACACTGAGCGACCAGTTCAGCATTTGGTACATTTCTGTCTTTGATAGAGATTTCCCAATCTGAAAGATACCCATTGCGGAGTCCTATCAACGCCTCAATGTATCGTTGTTGTTCTCCGCGTTTGGCTTCCTTTTCAGCTTCATTTAAAGCTCCGAACTTTGCTCCGTTAAAACTCCCTTCAAACTGTAGTTTACCTTTGCCATCTTCGTCAAGTTGGAAACGATAAGTTCTACTTTCCAAAACATCTGCTAATGTCATTGCCGGCGTTCTGACTAATTTGCTTTTTTCTCCATCTACCAACAAAGCCAATCGGTCCTGTGTAAATGATCCAAGGTAATTGTAAGGTGAATAGCTGGATGTGTTTTCCAACCATATGGTATCAGATCCCATTGGCACACTTAAGATCACATGGTCAAACTGTTGCGCAGGTTGGGAAGGGTCTATTCTCGTCGGGTTCTGCCCCGATTTGATGACGGTATAATGCGAAGAAATACCTATGTAATTCAGCATGGCTTTCATGTAAATGGTCAGCGCTTTGCAATCACCATATTTGTTTTTACAGACATAGCTGGCAGGATATGGTTTCATTCCACCCACATCAATGCTCACATTGATGTAGCGGGTGTGATCTTGCATGTAGTTGTATAGGATTTTAACTTTTTCTTCAGCGTCTGTGACCCCGGTAAGTAGATCATCTACAATTCTTTTTTCACTTTCTGTGAGTTGATCGAGTCCTGCATTGAGGTTTTCATGCCAGTTTCCATACTCCTGCCAATTCACGGAACTACCCGGAACACCGTAATTAAATTGCCTGGGCACAAGCATTACTTTTGGTTCCATCTCAATGGTAGGAGGTGAAAAGTATTCTCCATCTTCTACCAGGTGATTTTCGATGCTCCAGGAATGATAAACTCTATTTTTCTTTCCAGTCTCTTTTGAATACTTCAAACCATCATCATAACTCATCGATACGGGATAGTCAGCAGGAATATCGACGAGAAGCTCTGCATTTGCAATTTCAACATTGTTGTAAACAGCAGGATACCACCTGACTAATGATATGAATTTAGTGGAAGATTCACGATATCGATATTTGATCCGGTAGGGATATTCATTCCATTTCAAACTAAACTGCTTGACCAGCCCATCCTGATAAAATGTCCCATAGGAAAAGTTACTCCTGGTCGTGATTTCTTTTTCCGAGAGCTTCCTGAGTTTCTTCCCGGACTGATCGAGAATAACTGCTTCCAGTATTTCCACATCCAGCGTCTTATCGTAGTAAATCGAAATATCTGACAACCAGTCGGTATCGGAACTGGCAATTTCAATAAGGAAAGATTTCTCTACGATCAGCTCTTTATCCTCATAAGTTACATTAGTTGTATAGTTGAGAATCTTACTGTTGGAGTCTGCTAAAGAAAGATTACAAATCAGTAATAATGAAGCAATTAATGTGTTTAGTTTGAATTTAATGGTCATCGTGCAAATCTGCATTAAATACATGAAACTGTCAAGTTCACCATTTCATAAAAGAATCGTCACCCAAAGCTCTTCTGAATTGCAGTTTCTGTTCAGACTTGTCATTGATCCAAGAAGTTTTAGGATAGACTTTATTTACCCGCATAATGCTGTATCTCTAAATTGAAAAAAACGATATTTTTCAATATTCAATAACCTACTGATTATCAGAGCAGATCAATTTACACATCAACAAAAATGTAGAAGACCCTCAAAAAAAAAGCATATTTTTTATCTTCAATATTTTATCATTTGATAATATTATATATATTTGCTCCAGCGTAATTAGTTTAATCTTGGCCTTAGGAATATAGTTTGTCGATCGCTTATTCTTAAGGTCTTTTTTTTAATTACCCCTCTAAATACCGTGCAATAACCGATCAAAGTTGATGGTAGGTTTTCACAAGAGCCCATCATCAATCTTTCATTGGTATTCGTTTCAAAGAAGATTTTCGAAGAGTATTATGTTTTGTAAGCGGGCTATTTCCTAGCTAGCCTACTTTGCTGTCAGGTATGGCACTGGTACATTTCATTGCGATACCGGAATGGACGACTTTCGCGTGTAAATGGCATAAAAAAGCATCCCGACAGTTTTGACGGGATGCTGTAATATCATAGTTTTTTTCCTTAAAACTGGAAAGGTACTCTCACCATTGTGTCGTCCCATCCGATGATCATATGAGCTCCATCATCTGATTTTTCAAAGAAAATTCCGAGTAACTCTACCGTCTCAGGAGTTTTTTGAGTAGGCACTGTGATTTTCGCTACAGTAGTTGCCTCAGGATTCCCCTGAAAAGCATAACTTCCCCAGCCATCCAGCATGGAGCTGAAGTAAACTGTCCACTCATTTTCTTTCAACATGGCATGAACTGAATATCTTTCACCTGCTTTTAAAGTCTTACCACCAACTTTTACGTCTGAATATACCATCAGCTCAGTAGATTCGTTGGCTCCAACTCTCCACATTTCACCATACTTTTGTAGATCACCAAAGATTTTTCTTCCCTTCTTGGCAGGTCTGGAATACAATACCCTTAGTTTTGGCGTAAGTGCTTTTTTCTCTTCATCCGTTTTAGCAAATGCTGCAAATGCTGCTCTCGCAGGATAATAAGCGGCATCCATGATACTCGCGTCTGCTTTAGGAAACTCCTGAGCCTGAACACTTAAGGAAGTGCCAATGGTCATCAAAACAATAACTAATGCTGCAAATAGATTTTTCATTTCTTCGTTTTATTTTTTCGAATTACGATTATAGGTAATTGTGTAGATAAATTCTTACCGTATATATAAATATAGTGTAATAGTGCCCAAAATGTCAACTGCATGGCTTTCTTCACCATTGATGAAAAGACTGGGACAATTTTACCTTCGCTGCTTCACAAGGCGTATGCCGGATCAATTGGAAATCCGAAGGAGGAATACCTCTCTCTTCGCTTTCAAACTCAAACTATCAAATTGCAGAGATCAATCAAAAAATCGTACAACACTAAATTATTAGCTGACTACAAAATTTCAAACATTTTTTTAGTTGTCGTCAGGTATAATCAAACAATTTTTCTACTCACGAATATTGCCTGATCCAGCATACCATGCGTTCGAAAAGCACCTCGAATCATCTCAAAAACACCTGAAAACACGACATTTCCAAAATAATTTCAAATTAGTTCGGCAAAATCGAAAGTAATCATTATTATTACATCGGCAAAACCGAAAGTAATATGAAAGGAACATCTCTGGGAGAGTTTGAAGAATTGTGTTTACTGGCAGTAGGAATTCTACATGGTGACGCCTACGGTGTAGCCATCAAAGAGGAAATAGAGCAACGTTCCGGACGAAAGGCTACTATCAGCACCATCCATTCCACGCTGATCAGACTTGAAAAAAAGGGATTCCTGAATTCAAAAATGGGAGGTGCTACTGACAACAGAGGCGGCAGAGCCAAACGAATTTTTGAAGTAACAGCTTTTGGTAAAAAAGCCATCAATGAGGCACGCGAACTACGGAATACCATGTGGCAGGACATCCCGAAAATCTTATGGCAGGGAGGTGAGTCATGAAAACCCCACCCAAGTGGCCAGTAAAGTTGCTCAGCTGGTATTGTCACCCGGATTACAGCCAGGAAATTATCGGAGACCTGGAAGAAATGTACTTTAAATGGCGCGAATCAAAAGGAAGCCTCCTCGCCTCTGTCCTGTTTATATTCAATACAATCTTATTTTTTCGGCTTTACAACAGCCGGTTTACGGTCAATTACTCAAACAACAACTATTTCACAATGCTTAAACACTCGGTAAAATTATCATTCAAAAATTTTCAAAAATACAAGGTCTATAATTTTGGTAATCTCTTTGGGTTGACAATTGGAATAGCCATCAGCCTGATGATATTTCAGCACGTCAGCAGGGAATTCAGCTATGAAAAGAGCTTTCCAAAACATGAAAGGATTTTCAGAGTTTCCACCCACAATGAATGGGCTAAATCTTCTCCTGCGCTGGCAGAGGAACTGAAAAACTACTTTCCGGAAGTAGAAAACGTTGTAAGGTTTGCCAAAAACGGCGGTGACATAGCAGTGATCAGCTATCAAAACCACAAAACCACCTCAAAAAATGTTTACCTCACCGATCAGTCTGTTTTCAATGTTTTAGATCTACAGGTAAAACAAGGATTGGCAGATTCTGCTTTAGTGAGGCCATTTACAGTTATTGTAACGGAATCTATGGCTGGCAAGCTATTCGGTGACACAAACCCGGTGGGTAAAATGCTGGAAATAGATGAAAGAACCGAGAAGTATGAAATAACGGGGGTTGTCGCAGACCTGCCTGAAAATTCTCATATCAAAGCTGATCTATTAATTGCCATGCCTACCTTCTACAAAGATATCCCAACTGACTGGACGAGTTCACGTGGCTGGATGGTGATGCATACTTATGCGCTAATTGACAAAGCTGAAAACATTGGGAACTTCTACAGCAAAATGCCTGATTTTATGAGCCATTATGCACCTACGGAAATTGTGAAGGATATGCAGGCAAAAGGTAACTTCTTTGAAATATTCCCAATTACCGATATTCATTTGCACTCTTCGAAAATCCAGGAGATGGGTGTCAACAGTGATATTACTTATGTGTACATTTTTTCAATCCTGGCAGGTATCATCCTGTTGATTGTGGCAGTTAATTTCATCAACATGTTTACCACATTGGTTTTCAAAAGGGTGAAAGAAGTTGGTTTGCGAAAAATTGTAGGTGCCAGTAAAACCCAAATAGCTGCTCAGCTGATTGTCGAGGCATTGGTTTATGCATTTGTAGCAGCAATTCTGGCTATCGCACTATGCGCAGGATTACTACCCTACTACAATGCCATAACAGATTTGGATATCTCATATCAGGAATTGTTGAGCCAGTACAATATCCTGTTAGTATTTGCCATCGCATTTTGCATGGGTATCACCTCTTCGATATATCCTGCATATCTGATAGCGAACCATCAGCTTTCAGAATCAATCAGCAGTTATACAAAAAAAGGTGCCGGAATCTCCGTGATCCGAAAGGGGTTGATTGCTTTTCAATTTGCCCTATCCCTATTCATTTTAATCAGCACTTTGGTGATTAATCAGCAAATGGACTTTATCACTAACAAAGACCTGGGCTATCAGACAGACCACCTGCTGTCGGTGAGGTTTTACGGTAAACTTCGACAAGAACTTTTTCATCATCGGGAAGAAATATTCAACACTTTAAAAACCAATCCCGGAATAGAGGAGGTTTCACAGGTTTCTAACCTGATCGGTGAACCGCTGAGCATGGAAGGATTTGTACCTGCCGATGCTGGCCCTGATGATGACTACCCTACCGTTAATATGATCTGGGCAGACGAAAACTACCTCTCCACAATGAAAATTGACCTGCTACAAGGTCGAGATTTCAGTGCTAAAACGGATACCAGTACCGTGTTTTTGGTCAATGAACAACTGGTTAAATTATGGAATAAGGATGTAGTAGGTACAATGGGAAAATTCCGAAACCAAAGAGGGCCGATAGTGGGTGTTTTTAAAGACATCAATTTCCAGTCTCTGCATAGCAAGGTCGCACCACTGGTTATTAGCTATAATCCCAGCTGGACGAGCAACGCGTTATTTAAAATCAATGGTGAAAACCCGCTTGAAACAATGGATTTTATCGAGTCAACTTTTAAAGCGCGTTCTCCTGAATCAGTTATTCAATTCAATTACATGGATGATCAGCTGAAACGGCTTTACAAATCTGAAATAAGCATGTTTCTGATTTTCAAAATATTCTCAGTGCTCACACTGATTATTTCCTGTGTAGGCTTATTGGGAATCGCTGCAATAGAAGTGCAGAGAAGAACTAAGGAGGTGGGAATCAGAAAGGTATTGGGTGCATCGGGAAGGGAAATACTCCTGTTGCTTTCGAAAGAATTCGGAGTGTTGATACTGATTGCTATTTTCATTGGAATTCCGGTGAGCTATTTCATCGCCAGCGACTGGCTTGAAAATTACAGTTATGCCACACCTCTGAATTTGGCCACTTTTATACTTCCCAGTATCAGTTTGATCGTTACGGTGTTCCTGATTGTCACCCTTCACTCACTGAAGGTGATGCGGGCTAACCCAACTGAGTCTCTAAGGGACGAGTAAGACATTTGTTTGATGCTGTCTTTCGCATTGACTAGTGTGAGTGACAGCATCTTTACAATATCAAATACTTCAAAAATCTATTCTGTTATAATTTTTTAAAACTTTGAGTGTCCATAGTGTCTGGATGCCCGCCCACTCTAGTTTCATGCCTTCAGAAAGGCCGTACCAGGTATCCCATCTACCATCACTCTTTTGCTTAGAGATGAGCGCGTCAAGATCCGAATCGATCTTTTCTTTATTGAATATTGGATATAAAATATCTTCCGGAGATTGGGCATAGTTCAACCGATGGGGCTTTTCATACAATCCCCAACCATCGTCTGCTTGATCCTCATGAATAATGTTGTCATTGATGATCCAGTTTTTTATGTCTTCAATTTTTTTACTGGCCATAGTGCTACTTTTAGTATACTGCAGAAAAGTCATCCATCGGGGTACGCAAAATGAGCAAAACAGGTGTTTATTTTGAATTCGCTCAAACTCGCTCCAGACAAAAGCTTCCGCATCTTTCATCCACGGAATATCAATTTTATACTTTTCCAATATACCCAGCAACGGGGCTGTTGTACTGAGGGCTGCCCATTCTTTTACCGTTTTAAAATGATCTGCGCAAGGATAATCACTGACAGGTCTCAGCATCCACGGTATGCCTCCTTTGTCTGTAGTCAAGCTTTCGAAATAAGGCATGAAATCAGTCAGTATCCTTTCTTTGGTAAGCCAGCCTACTTCATCGAGTGTTTCCAGTGCCATGATACTAAAAAGGGGCTGACTCTCGGGAGAGGCTGTATCAGGTTCCATTCCATGACCAAATCCACCATCTGAATTTCTGTATGCATATGCTGCGTGATAGACGCCTGTAGAGTCATCATTTTCGAAATGATAACCAAATAAGCGCCTTTCAATCATCCGGGCATTAGTCAATATAAAATCTCTGGCTTTTAAATACTTTTCTTTTGACAGGTTCATCTCAGATAATTTTAAAATACATGTGCACAATTGATCAAGCAAACCTACTTAAATGATACTCCACGAGCTTCCAGTTGCTCACCGATTGTAGAATTTTCCAAATCATCCCAATAGTGGATTTTTTCCAGTCGTTTTACCTTCAGTAATGGATTAAAATCATTGACATAGAGCATTGAAATTGCATAAATTTCACAAAGGTTTTTCAGGCTACTAATATCCGAAATATCGGTCACATCAAACTGACGATCCTCTCCATCCCAATTGGGAATTAAGATCAGGTAAATCTCATTGCCACCATCGAATGTCAATTCCTTAATTTTATTGAGATGCTTTTGGCTGATTTGAAGGCTTTGGCAATAAGCCAGTATCTCCGGAATCGGTTTGTATGAGTAGTCATCCCATTTCCAGTATTTTGATTTTAACTCCTGAATTTCTTTTTTAAAATACCCTTGTTTCAGCAGCTCGTTAATGACTACCAGTTTGAAGTTGATTGACTGGAATTTTAGTGATTTTTCATACTGAATATTCACTTCTGCAGTCTTATTTGATATCTTACTTTCATTAGGAATAAATGGCTTACTTTGGCCTTCACAGATTATTGACCAAAATCCAAATGACATCAATACAATTAGACCTAATGAAATGATTTTTTTCTTCATGGTATAAAACGAGGTTTCGTCTTCATATATCCGCATTACAGCTGTTTAATTTTTGCAAAACAAGTAGCTCATGATTCATGGCAACCACCTAACTGCAAAACTTCAGCCCTTTGGTTTCAAACTTAAAAATATTATTTTAACTCAAAAGACTACTAATTACTAATATGGCACGCAAGCAGTCACTTCATCCTCGTAGAATTGACCACCACCACAAACACCTTAGCAATGTACTGTTAAATGACAAGCAGCCTCCTCCTGATCATTCAATTTCCCGGAGGCTTTGGTCAAACTGCCTCGACCTGGCGAATCTGGCGTTGGAGTCTGATTTTATTCAGGGAATAAAACACGGGACGCTCAATCCCAACCATTACGGTCAATATACAGTACAGGATGTTGCATATTGCTATCACGGTATGAAAGACTATCAGAAACTGGAACAACGAGCAATCGAATTAAATCAGATGGATTTATCAAAATTTGCAAAAGCGAGATTGGAAAGCTATCAGAATTACTATGAATCTGAAGCTAGTCAATGGCATATTAAAAATCCTGATGCTCTCGATCTAAGCAAAGCAGCAGCATGGTATATTCAGGTAGAAGAAAATGCAGTTTCAGAGAAATATCATCCAATCTATGGCATTATTGCTATGATTCCTTGCAATCAACTATGGCCCTGGCTCGCAAATGAGCTAAAGCTTTATAAAAACGATAGTGGCGTTTACAGCTTCTGGATAGATGAAAATAGCAGTTTCGATGGCTCTTACAGACTCGATAATTTTGTCGATAGCTGGTTTGCAGCAAACCCGGATGAGTACAGCGAAGCAGATGCAAATTACATTTTCAGATGCAGTATGATCGGAGAAGTTAATCTTTTCAGATCAGCATGTGGACAAAGTTTGATTCCTGTACCGGATCACGCTACTTAATACTTGAAAACCAATT
>JBCBHL010000162.1:0-15621 GCA_038525605.1 Bacteroidota bacterium | reverse complement strand
GGTATATACTTCAGGGTAGTGAGTTCACTGGGTTTATTGGACGCTTTTCTGTCCGTATTGCCGTGGTATCAGAAGTATTATCTGGGCGGTTATATGAAGGCAGGAGTTATTGCCGTCAACAAACAGCAGGAGCTGCTGGATCAATTATTTAACGAGATGGTTGCAGGACTGGAGAAGTCTCTTTCAGAATATTGAACCAACCGACTATCAATTTATTTTTCTGTTTACAAAATCCGTTGCTATCATTGCGCTTCTTTTGATGGCTTTTAGCCAAAATTTGTATTTTAAATAGTTTTGAGATGAATCTTAAAAATGACCTTTCAAAGATCAAAGGCCTTAAAACTCCTTTTTTCTACTACGACATGGAGATGCTACAATTGACTCTCGATGAATTGAAGAAATGTCTTGAAGGAACTAATTATCATGTACATTATGCTCTAAAAGCTAATGTGAATGAGCCTATTCTCAAGCTGATAAAAGACAATGGCTTAGGTGCCGATTGCGTGAGTGGCAATGAAGTGAAAAGAGCACTGGAAAGTGGATTTGATCCAAAAGATGTTGTTTTTGCTGGTGTGGGGAAAAGTGACGATGAAATTTCATACGCGCTTGATCAGGATATTTTTGCTTTTAATTGCGAATCTGTTCAGGAATTGGAAGTAATTAATGAAATGGCCGGACAAAAGGGGAAAACAGCGCATGTCGCTTTAAGACTCAACCCAAATGTAGACCCCGAAACGCATCAATACATCACCACAGGTTTGAATGACAACAAATTTGGTATCAGTTTATCAGGTTTGGATGTCATATTCAACAAGCATCAGGAATGGAAGAATATCAAGATCGAAGGGATTCATTTTCACATTGGTTCTCAGGTCACTAAATTGGAAAAATACCGAGAACTGAGTGATCGGGTAAACGGTTTAATTGATCACTTTGAAGACAAGGGTATCGATCTATCTTACATTAATCTGGGGGGTGGACTTGGTATTGATTATGAAAACCCAGAGGGCAATCCTATAGCACCTTTCAAAGCATACTTCGACATTTTCAAAAACCATTTGAATATAAAATCAGACAAAATAGTTCATTTCGAATTGGGCAGATCTATCGTAGGACAATGTGGTGCTTTAGTATCAAAAGTACTGTACACTAAGGAAGGTGAAAATACCAATTTCCTCATTGTTGATGGTGGTATGACCGAACTGATTCGTCCCGCGCTTTATCAGGCCTACCATAAGATAGTATCGTTGACAAGTGAACGATCTGATAAAAAATACGACGTAGTAGGTCCGATTTGTGAAACTTCCGACTTTTTTGGGAAGGGCGTAAATTTGGCCGAATCGGGTAGGGGTGACCTCATAGCTGTGTTGTCGGCAGGTGCCTATGCCGAAGTAATGTCCAGTTCCTATAATTTAAGAGAAAAAGCGAAATCCGTTTATAGTGATCAGCTGTAGTGAATGCCCTGCTTGTTCCAGACAATTCCATTGATCAAAGTTTTATTGGATATCAGTGGGGTTGCTATGTAAATTGTGGGCATGACAAAGCAACTGAAAATTACTTTGATTGTTGGGTTGGTCGCATTCCTCGCGTCTTATGTTGTTGAAGCCCAAAAATCTGAATATTTCCCTGAGAGATCAAACTGGGAAAGGAAAAGTCCTACACAAGTAAAACTAAATTCCGCAAAGCTTTCGGAAGCCATTAAATATGCTCAGGATAACGAATACAGCGGTGACAAGGATCTGAAAATAGCTATTTTGAAAGGATTTGCCAGAGAACCGTATCATTACATCGCAGGTCCGGTTCGTGACAGAGGGGATGCTGCAGGGCTCGTGATTAAAGATGGCTATATCGTGGCTGAATGGGGTGACATCAACCGGGTAGACATGACATTCAGTGTTACTAAATCTTATTTGTCAACTGTGGCAGGCCTTGCCTATGATCGTGGACTGATCAAAAAAACCACGGATCCACTAGACAATTACGTTTGGGATGGAATCTTTAGCGGAAAGCATAATGCAAAAATCAACTGGAATCATTTACTAACGCAATCGTCTGATTGGTCGGGTGATCTATTTGGGATGAAAGATTGGGCTGACAGGCCTCCAAGAGAGGGCGATATCGTCGACTGGAAAGCCAGGGAATTAAAAGAGCCGGGTACATTTTTTGAGTACAATGATGTAAGGGTGAATGTGTTGGCTTATTCATTGCTGCAGGTATGGCGTAAACCTTTGCCGATGGTTTTGAAAGAAAACCTCATGGATAAAATAGGTGCTTCAAGCACCTGGCGATGGTTTGGTTACGACCATGCATGGATAAATGTTGACGGGCAGAAAGTGCAGAGCGTGACTGGAGGAGGCCACTCGGGTGGTGGAATATTTATCAACACGCTTGATCATGCCAGGTTTGGGTTGTTATTTTTGAATGAAGGTAAATGGAACGGAGAACAAATTATCTCCAATCAATGGATTGAAAAGGCCGTAGAGTCGTCACCCGCCAATGAAAGGTATGGTTACATGTGGTGGTTAAATAGAGGAGCGAATCAATGGGAAGGTTTCTCTGATCAGGTTTATTATGCTGCTGGTTTTGGAGGAAATTTCATTGTCATAGACCGTGAACACAATCTGGTGGTGGTTACCAGGTGGCTCGAACCATCCAAAATTAAAGAGTTTATGGAATTGGTAGGTCAATCAATTAAATAGCTTATTGCATCTAAAAACAAAATGCTATAGCTTTGCGTTACTAATAATTAGTATACTAACTATTAGTATAAATATAACCCTATGATTCAGGAACAGTACGCAACATATTCTCTTTTATTGGATAGAACTGCAAAGAAAGTGAAGCAGTTTGCACAAAGGAGGTTTAAAGAACTTGGCTTTGAAGTAACTGTGGATCAGTGGATTATATTGAGAAATTTGGGTGAGAATGAAAATATTAACCAAAAAGAGCTGGCTGATTTAGTATGTAAAGATACGCCAACACTTACCAGGATCATCGATCTGCTGGTTGACAAAGGGCTTGTTTTAAGAAATATCGACCCAAATGACAGACGTTGTTTTATGCTGGACCTGACAGAAACAGGCAGGAGAATTTTGGATGAATACCAGGGGCAGATCAGAGAAATCAGGTTGAAAGCATGGGAAGGTCTTTCTGAAGACGACTTCCATTATTTTAAAAGAATTATTAATACGATTTATCAAAACCTGGACAATTAAAAACAGGTTATAGATGTTTAGAAATAGAAAATAGATAATTATCATGGATCAAAAGAAAGTAAGTACGGATTTGTGCATTATCGGTGCTGGGCCGGTTGGTTTGTTTGCTGTTTTTGAAGCAGGCTTGCTAAAAATGAAATGCCACTTAATTGACGTACTTCCTCAACCGGGTGGTCAGCTATCCGAAATTTATCCGAAAAAGCCAATTTATGATATTCCGGGCTACCCGTCGATCTTAGCGCAGGAGCTGGTTGATAATTTAATGGACCAAATCAAGCCTTTCAATCCGGGATTTACTTTGGGTGAAAGAGTTGAACAACTTGTCAAGCATGATGATGGATCCTTTACAGTAGTCAGTGAAGACCAGACTGAAATTTCTTGCAAAGCGGTAGTAATTGCT
The DNA here is from genome assembly GCA_038525605.1 of Bacteroidota bacterium. Taxonomy (GTDB): domain Bacteria; phylum Bacteroidota; class Bacteroidia; order Cytophagales; family Cyclobacteriaceae; genus JANSWY01. The sequence goes on along the minus strand of JBCBHL010000162.1, from coordinate 12,006 downwards.
GGTGGACTGGGTTGTTTTGAGCCAAGAAAACCTGCTCTTGACGGTCTGGCCAACTTTGAGAAGAAAGGTATCGATTACATGGTTAAAGATCCGGAAAAATATAGAGATAAGAAAGTAGTAATAGCAGGAGGTGGAGATTCAGCTTTAGACTGGACTATCTTCTTGGCTGATGTAGCTAGTGAGCTAACGCTTGTGCACAGAAATGCAACCTTTAGAGGTGCACCGGATTCAGCTGAAAAGGTTTTCGATTTGGCAAAAACAGGAAAAATTAATCTGTTGCTAAATTCCAACTTAAATGCACTGAAAGGAAACGGTGTATTACAGGAAGTTGATGTGATTAATAAAGCAAAAGAGGTAACGTCAATCGATACGGATAATTTGATTCCTCTATTTGGATTAAGTCCTAAATTAGGCCCGATTGCTGATTGGAATCTCAACATAGATAAAAATGCAATTGAAGTCAATACTTTTGACTATAGTACCAATATTGAAGGTATATTTGCCATCGGAGATATCAATACGTACCCTGGCAAATTGAAGTTAATTCTTTGTGGTTTCCACGAAGCGGCGCTGATGTGCCAGAGTGCTTTTAAGTTTGTATATCCTGACAAAAAGTTGAGTTTTAAATATACAACAGTGAGCGGTGCTCCATCTATGTAATGGGAGATGTTAAATTTACAGTAGAAAATCTGGCTGGTGAGCAGCAAGAAATAGAAATGCCAACTGATATGGGATTAAATCTCATGGAGGCTCTGAAGGCATCTGAATATGATATTCAGGCTACTTGTGGGGGAATGGCTTTGTGTGCTACCTGTCATGTGGGAATTGAAAACCACGAAGAAATTCTGGGCGAGCCCAATGACGATGAAATGGATATGTTAGATACCATTCCTGATGGGGATTTCGATAGCAGACTTGCCTGTCAGATCAGAGTAAACGAAAACCTGGAAGGACTACTGATAAAGCTGCGAACAGTTTAACTGAATAAATATACACTAAGACCGGATATTAGCATTTGATAACTTTGCTGATATCCGGTTTTTTGTTTTTAAATCTGATAGGTTAGTGCTCAAATAATTCGCGTTTGGTCTAAAATATAATTATCTATGTAAGATTGAGTAATTAAAGAAATTAGATAATGGAAGAAAAAGACACCAAATATTTTTATGACCAGGCGAAGTATCTTGTCAATGTGAGGAAAAAAAGTCCTCAGGAGGCTGTTGACGATTTAGTAGCAGATGGCCTTGATCAGGATTCAGCGGTAAAGATGGTCAATTACGCTTCGGGTTTTGGTGCCGATGATGGCGATGACAATAGTTATGCAGATACCGGAAGCGGAGAATCAGGTGTTAAGGATATGGTAATTGGAGGTCTTTTCTGCGTAGGAGGCATTATCGCAACGGCTGCAGAGATTGGCTATATTTTCTGGGGAGCTATCGTTTTTGGTGGCATACAGTTCATAAGAGGATTATCTAAAAGCCTTTCATAAATAGACGCTCAAATGGAAGTAATCAATATTGCAGAAAAGTTTGCGAAATTCAATGATCAATGGTCACCTAAAATTGTCGGCGAACTCAACGGTCAATATGTGAAACTAGCCAAACTTCAGGGAGATTTTGTCTGGCATAGTCATGAAAATGAAGATGAGCTTTTCATGGTTTTCAAAGGTGAACTTACCATGCATTTCAGAGATAAGTCTGTCACGGTTAAGGCTGGTGAATTTTTAACAGTGCCTAGAGGTGTGGAACATTTTCCTGTTGTAGAAGGCGAGGAGGTTCATGTACTGCTATTTGAGCCCAAAGATACCTTGCATACCGGCGAGGTGGAATTTGAGCGTGCTGACAACAATCAACAGTGGCTTTAAAAGTTGGCCACTGCTTCTTTCTCATTGATTTTTAGTGTTTAGGTTTGTTTCTTGCCATGCACGTAATTAAGCTTCTCAACTACTTCTCCGTTTTCATCATATTTGATGTATAAACCGTGTTTTTTTCCATAGAGGTCATAATTGATTACTTCTTTTAGCTGACCGCTTTTGTAAAAGTATCGCCAGGTTCCTATTTTGAAGTTGTAGTCATCGGCTTTTGTAAATTTATGTTTGCAGACTAGACCGATGTATTTGTTCTGCTTGTTTCCGTATTTTCCCCTTTCTTTTGAAATACTGATGATTCTTGGATCTATCTGATAAGTCCTTACGCGTTTAAAATAGTACATGTAGTCTTTATCTGATTCCTCCTTGTAAATGAGTGTTTCCAGATTTTCTATCCGTTTGGGCTTTGCTTTTGGATCCAGGTCGCTTCGATGATTTAGCGAATACTCTTTGATATATTCTTTAAATATTTCCTCTCTGTTGATGTTAAACCTTTCTGTTTGATACCTATCAAATAAACGTTTGTCTGATTTGATCAGATCCTCGGTTGCATACCTGTTCAGCACAGTGATAGAACCATTGATCATATTGAGGACAGAAAGCTCGTTTCTGTGTCTACTTGATACATTAGCTGTATTATCAAAGCCTGCATTAAATGTTGTTAGTAACTTGTAAGCGTTGAAAATGCAATATCTACCCACAAATTCCATCTTTGCCAACTTTGTTGAAGAAAAAAGGCCTTGATTATGGGCCAGGAAAATGTCCTTACCATCACAGACTCCAAATACTCTACGGAGCTTATAAGCACTGTCTTCAGGCATGTTGATGGTATAAATGAATTCCCTCGGATCATTCGGGACTTTGCCTTTTTTGTTACGAAATTGTTTGACAGGATAATGCAATAGTAGTGAAGGAGAGTTGTATTTAAATTCCTCAAAGGTTTTGTAAACCCCTCTTTTATAAACAGTATTTTTATCAATAATTAATGCTCTTGTACTGTCAGTTTGACCACTTGATGAGAATGGTATGTAAATAGACAGAAGAAAAAATAGCAGCAATAGAATTTTAGATTTCATTTAAATTGGTTCCGGGTTTTAAGTAATTACTACATGTATAATACAGAATTGCAGTTTGGTTACAGGTATTGTTTGTAAAAATATAAATTTTTCTCAATAAGGAATTTCTGATTCATGGGGGTCTCTATCGGGAAATTCCAGTAACATTTCGAGTTTTTTCTCCAGTTCAGGGGTTATGATGTGTTCTATTCTTTCAGCATCGTCATGTACATGATCGGGGGCAATTCTTAAGTACTGTGTCAGATAGACTTCCCAGAGTCGGTGAAGTTTTAATACCCTTTTTCCTTTGACAAACCCTTCTTCCGTCAATTTCCAGCCTTTGCCAGAGTCAATGAGGTATCCCTGTCTTTTCAAAGTTTGTAATCCTTTGTTGAGCTGTTGAAGCTTAAAAGCTCTTTTATGCGTGATTTCATCAATTGTTCTGGGCTCTCTGAAGTCTTTCCCTTTTTCTCCCAGCTGAAAGAATAACTTCAGGATATTTTCTTCTAAGATGAGCTTTTGAATCCGTCTTCGCTTCAAAATCTTGAATAGAATTCCTTTCCCCGGGGAAAAGAAAAAAGAGGCTAGCGCAATGATTGAAAGAATCATCACAATCCACGGTCCTGTGGGCATTGATGGGGCGATGTAGGAAATATATGCACCGGCAGTACCTGAAAAAGCACCAAAAACCGCTGCGATGATAATCATCTTTCTTAAATCATCGGTCCAGAACCTTGCTGCCGCAGCAGGAGTAATTAGCATAGCTGCCATCAATACAACGCCTACCGCCTGTATTCCTGTCACCACTGCCAGTACAGTGAGAGTTGTCAGCGCTAAATTCAGTCCTTTCACGGGAAATCCGATTGCTGTAGCAAAGGCAGTATCAAAGCTAATCAGTGTAAATTCTTTGAATAGGAATAATACCGCAATCATCAATATTACTGAGATAACTGCGAATACAATCAAATCCTCGCCAACCAGGGAAGCAGCCTTTCCGAACAGGAAAGAGTCGAGACCAGATTGCGATGAACCTCCTTGTTTTTGGATAAATGTCATTAATAAGATACCAATACCAAAGAACACTGACAGCGCCAGTCCGTTAGCGGTATCTTCTTTTAGCTTGGTCTTTTTCACAATATTATCAATGACAACAATGCTCAACCACCCAGTTGCAAAAGCGCCTAGCAGTAGAATGATAGGGTTTTTGTCGGTCAAACCCAGCGTATTCGTGGAAAATAAATAGCCGAGGCAGATGCCCGGTAAAACCGCGTGAGATACCACATCTCCGACTAGTGCTTTTTTCTTTAGAAATGTGAAACATCCAACAATTGCAGAACTTACTGCCAACAGCACAGAACCAAATAGTACATATTTGATATTTGGGTATTTGAATGAGAAAAATTCTATTAAAGTCTCCATTGCTATTTCTCTCTTCCCGGAAATTCCTCTTTTTTGATGAGTTCGCCAACTTCTGAAAGTAGTGTCAGCTTACCACCATATGCTTCTTCCAGTAATTCGCGTTTGAACACATTCTCAGTTTTGCCAGATGCCACCAGTCGTAGGTTCAGTAAAATCAGCCAATCAAAGTATTTGCCTACGGATTGTAAGTCGTGGTGCACCACAATGACAGTTTTTCCTTGTGTTGACATTTCTTTCAGGATGTTAAAAATAGCTTTTTCCGTTGCAGCATCTACGCCCGCAAAAGGCTCATCCATGAAATACACATCTGCTTGCTGAGCCAATGCCCGGGCCAGGAAAACACGTTGTTGCTGTCCGCCGGAAAGCTGTGAAATCTGCCTGTTGGCGAATGGGGTCATGCCTACGGACTCAAGAGCGCTCATTGCTACATCTACATCTGCTTTTCTGGGTCTGCGAAAAAGTCCGATTTTTTTATATCGTCCCATTAGAACCACTTCCTTTGCAGAAGTAGGAAAGTCCCAGTCTACCGATTCACGTTGCGGTACATAACTTACCTGATGGCGGGAGTCATCCAAATCTTTACCGAAAATCTTGGCATAACCACTATTCAGTGGAATAAGTCCCATTACAGCTTTTATTAAGGTAGATTTTCCTGCTCCGTTGGGGCCAACGATTCCTACTAATGATCCTTCGGGAATCGTTAAATCTATCCCCCACAATACAGGTTTTCGGTCATAACTCACTGACAAGTCATGAATCTCTACAGCTGCATTTTCGATTTGTTCATTCATATCAGACGGATTAATCCTTTTTACCGCTATTTCAGCGCATTAACGATCGTTTTGGTGTTACTGCTTACCATGCCAATATAAGTGCCCTCAGGCGTATCAAAATCTCCCATGGCATCAGAATACAAGCTTCCGCCAATCTGAAGTTCATATCCTTGTTCATTGACACCCTCCACAAGTGATTGAATGGCCCTTTCGGAGATGGAGGTTTCTACAAATACTGATTTGATTTGTCTGTCGATAATCAAATCACTCATAATGGCCAGGTCTCTTAGTCCATATTCCGAAACTGTGGAGATACCCTGTAAGCCTTTTACTTCAATGTCATATGCATCTCCGAAATAACCGAAGGCGTCATGAGAGGTGATCAGTATTCTTTGAGATTTCGGGATTTGAGCAATCATATATTTTACCGAAGCATCCAGTGAATCTAATTTTGCCAGGTATTTTTGAGTATTCTTGTTAAAATAAGTTGCCTGTTCCGGTTTGATTTCACTAAGTTGTTTGTTGATTTCCACTACAGCGTATTTCCACCTTTTAACATCGAACCAGATATGCGGGTCAACTGCATTTTGAAACTCTTCGCTCCGGATGATAAGTGAGTTTGGGAGAGATTCTGCTACAGGTATTACTCGTTTGATTTGTCCGAGCTTTTCAAAAATTTCGCCCATTTTTCCTTCGAGATGCAGGCCGTTGTAAAAAATGATATCTGCCTGATTTAATTTTCTAATATCGCCCTGAGTAGCTTTGTACAAGTGTGGGTCGACACCAGGCCCCATTAAAACTTCAGTTTCGATGGAGTCACCAGCAATGTTTGATACAGCATCGTATATCATGCCGGTAGTGGCTACAACCTTAATTGTATTATTTTTAGATTGCTCAGGAGGAGAACATTGCGAGAATATCAGCAATGTTACTAGTGTATACAGTATGGGTTTTAACTTCATTTTTTAAAGTGTTATAGATTTCTGACAAGTAAGTTTTTTGCTACTTCTTTAGAAAGGAATATCTTTTTATCCTCTTCCAGTTGTATCATGATAGAACCATCAAATTCTGCACGTTCGATAATTTTAAACCTAACACCCAATCTCAACCCCAGGTTGTCAAGATGCTGGAGAAATAGAGATTCTGAATTTTCCACCGCGGTAATAATTGCTTCTTCCTGAAGCCCTAACTCAAGTAGAGAAAACTGAGGGCCTACATTGATGTTGCCTTCCTCATCCGGAATAGGATCTCCATGAGGATCAATTTTTGGGTAGTCCAGAAACTGATCCAGACGGGCGGTGAGCAGGGGGGAATCAATGTGTTCAAGTTGTTCGGCAACTTCGTGAACTTCATCCCAATTGAAATTCAAAGTATCTACTAAAAATACCTCCCATAGCCTGTGTTTGCGAATGATCGACAGAGCAACTTTTTTGCCATTATCATCAATGTTTACGCCGTGATACTTTTTGTAATTGACCAGTTTTTTATTGGCTAATTTTTTGATCATATCACTAACTGATGCAGCTGCAGTATTGAGTTCATCAGCAATTGTATTTGTGCTCACAGCCTTTTCACCTGCGTTTGATAGGTGATAAATCGCTTTGATGTAATTTTCTTCAGTCGAACTTAGCTTCATATACTCGGTAAAGATAAGAAAATAAATTTAGACTTGTCTAAAAATATTTTTAGTAATATTGTTTCAATATAAGATAAGTAGTTATTAATGAATTAGTTTAATTGATCTTATTCAAGTATCAGTTTTTTTACCAAGTCATTGAGTTTTTGTGATTCCTCCTCCCAAACAAACGGATTAATTGGATAAGTAAAAGTTATGGTACGATACCATTCAATCATTTCAGTGACATTGATCTGATCATTTTCATAGGAGAAACACATTTTAACTTCCTTTCCGATTCGTTCCCAGTTGCTGGATTTCTCGCACAGAAAGGGTAGTTGATGAGCCAGGTATTCAAACACTTTGGTAGGTATACAATTGATGTTGCTGTCATTAATCTGATAGGAAACGATGGCAAGATCTGCCGATTCGATGGCGCTTTTTATATGCTGATATGATATTGGTTCCTCATCTGTTTTTAGGACAATGTCATTCTCGTTTGTGACGATGGCCTGAAGTTTCTGTCTAAAGTTTTTATCAGGGCAATGACCAATAATTAATAGAGTTGTGTAAGGCAAATGTAACTTGATCTGTCGGTAAATTTCAATAGCTTTTAATACACCACTATTAACTGAAAGGTTGCCTGTAAAAATGATTTTTTCGAGATTGTCTTTATTGGCTGACTTACGATCGCCTTGATACAGTGATTTATTTTCTAGAACCAAATGATTGCGTTTTTTAATAAAGGGAATTTCCTGAACATATCCCATTTCAGCAACTAAAAGGTGACTTATAAAAGGTGCCGTAACTACCTCTTTAAATCTGACCCAATTTGCTAGTAAATGTTTAATGATTGGAGGGAAAATTTTCTGAAACCTAATGTTTGCATAATAGTTTTCTCTGATATCGTAGACGATTTTGCAGGAAGGATTAAGGACTTTTATTATGAAGACAGAAAGGAGTAGTTCATGTGTCGAAATGATCAAAAGATCTGGTTTGAGTTTTATAATTATTCCCAGAATTTTGAACGGTAGAAATATTCGCTTTAAGCTCAGTCTACCAAAAACGCCTGTGGAAATTAGTTCTATGTTATTATTGGTTGATGTCTTTTTAGAACCATATCCGATGATTTTTACATCATAATTGTTTGTTTTTCCCAAAGAATCTCCAATCTTGCGAAAACTTCTAATGTCGTCTACAGGCTTTAGAGTAGAGGAAATAACAATACGTTTTTTAATTTTCATTCTAACAGTAAAAAAAGATAAAAATATATGGATTTGAAAGAATTAATTGAGAAGGCTTGGGATAACAGAAGTTTAGTTTCTCAGAAAGAAACAAGCGTCGCAATTAAAACAATCATAGATGATCTCGATAATGGCAAAAGAAGAATTGCTGAGAATGTGGATGGCGAATGGGTGGTTCATGAATGGATTAAAAAAGCTGTTATTCTTTATTTCCCTTTAATGAAAATGCAATTGATTGAAGTTGGTCCTTTCCAGTTCCATGACAAGATAAAACTTAAGTCAGGATATGATCAACTGGGTGTGAGAGTTGTACCTCATGCTATTGCCAGATATGGTTCTTTCATTAACCAGAATACGATTTTAATGCCTTCATATGTCAACATTGGAGCTTTTGTTGATTCAGGTACAATGGTGGATACCTGGGCTACTGTGGGGAGTTGTGCACAAATTGGTAAGAATGTTCACCTGAGTGGTGGAGTTGGAATAGGCGGTGTGCTAGAACCCGTACAGGCAGCACCAGTCATTATTGAGGATAATGCTTTCATTGGATCCAGATGTATCGTGGTGGAAGGTGTTAGAGTCGGTAAAGAAGCTGTCCTTGGTGCCAACGTGGTATTGACAGCCAGTTCTAAGATTATCGACGTAACCGGAGATGAGCCTGTAGAATACAAAGGATACGTTCCTGAGAGATCGGTTGTAATTCCGGGTAGTTATACCAAGAAATTTCCGGCGGGAGAATATCAGGTTGGGTGTGCACTTATCATCGGTAAAAGAAAAGAAAGCACGGATAAAAAGACTTCACTCAATGATGCTTTAAGAGATAATAACGTTTCTGTATAAGAAAATGGCACTCTCTTTGTTATTAATGAGGTAGGATCAATGTAAGTTTTGATGAAGAGACTATTACTAATACTTGTATTTTTTGGATTGATTACTGAGGGTATGACTCAGGAAGCAGTCTTTACAGGAGAGAAACTCAGTTACAAAATCAGCTATTCCATTTTCAATATTGGAAGAGCAACAGTGACTGTTGATGATCTTGCAGCATCAGATTTACAAAAAGATGAGTACAAAATTGTAGCAAAAGGCGAAACGACCGGTTTGATAGGTGTTTTTTCTAAGGTAAAGGATGAGTGGGGAGCTTATGTAAATAAAGAAAACCTTACGCCAAGTTTTGCTTATCGCCGGATCAGAGAGGGTAAGTACAAAAGAGATGAGGATGTTGATTTCGAAGAAGATAAGATTGTCTTAAACGAATGGAGTTTTAAGGCTGGTAAGTACAAAGACCCTGTTGTCTATGAAACCAAAGATCAGGTTTTTGAACTGCTGAGTGGGATGCTCTATGTGAGATCGCTCGATTTGTCTAACAGGTCATTCGGTGAAGTGATTGGATTCAAGGCCTTTTTTGAAGGTGAATTCTACGATTTTAAGGTCATTTACAAGGGGAAAGAAAGAATCCGGACTAAACTTGGGAAAATCCATGCTATCAAGCTAGTTCCCGTTATGCCTGATAACTCTATTTTTGATGGTGAAAATTCCATATCAATCTGGGTTTCTGATGACCAAAACAAATTACCGCTGAAAATTGAAGCGGATATGTTCATAGGTAGTGCAGGGTGTGATATCACCAAAGCAGAAAATGTAAAATATCCGCTCAATCGTTCATAGAATCTAATTGTAGGCTTATCTTTGCGCCCTATGTTAGCAATCAGAAATTTTATCATTATCAATGTTGTTGCTTTCCTCATCATCAGCTGTGGAGGGGAAGAGCCATCGAAAGGCGATGTGTTGTTTGAATCAGGGAAATACAAAGAAGCCATTACTGGTTACAATGAGTATTTGAAGTTGCATCCGAATCATACTGCGTCATATTATAACAGGGCGAGAAGTTATGAAGAACTTGGGCAGTACGATAAATCATTTGCGGATTTCAAAAAAGTGTTGGAACTGGAAGAAACTAATTTCAATGCTCACCTTAGTCTGTCAAATCATTATTACAGAGAAAGAGCCTATGCCAAGGCTTTGATTCATGCTAAGAAGGTAGTTGAATTAAATGGCAGTGTTGCCAGGGGACACCTTTTAATAGCCCGGTCGAGTCATCAACTGGGATCTGTTAATGAGGCGATGAAGGCTTATGATCAGGCTATCAGTCTCGATACTAACCTGGGAGAGGCCTATCTGTATAGAGGTGCACTGCACATTTATTTTAAGAATAACTCCAGAGCATGTGCAGATTTTAAAAACGCTAAAAACCTAAATGTGCCGGAGGCTACCGAAGTTTTAGAAAAGTATTGTAAATAAAGTTTTCTTATTTAAGAAAAATGGGTTGTTGATTTTATTCAGCAACCCATTTTTTTTTGTGTTTTCTAACGTTTTATGCTGAGGCATAGTTTTTTTCTGCCCAACTTTTTACAGTCCCACGCAATTCATTACTGATCGGCAGGAGTGGGGGTCTCAGATATTCTTCCATCAATCCAATGTACTTTAGTCCGGCTTTTAATCCCGCAGGGTTACCTTCCGCAAACAAGAAGTCATTAATTTCCATTAAGCCATACTGAATCTGAGAGGCTTCTTTAAAATTCTCCTCCAGTGCACAATTGATTGTTCTGCTGAAAGCATCCGGTACGAGGTTAGCCATTACAGAAATTACTCCTTTGGCACCCAGTGAAATCAATGGAACAGTAAGCATATCATCACCGGAAATCAAAATGAAATTGTCATTTGTGGCAGCAGCGATCTTGGTACACTGGACGATATCACCAGAGGCCTCTTTCATTGCGATGATATTGGGATGTTTAGAAAGCTCAATTGTAGTTTCAGCAGTCATATTTCCCGAGGTTCTTCCGGGAACATTGTACATGATGACAGGCTTTTTGCTAGCATCAGCTACCTGGTTGTAATGATATTTATAACCTTCCTGGCTAGGTTTGTTATAGTAGGGTGCGACTGAAAGAATTGCGTCAATTCCGGTGTAGTCCTGTTTTTCAAGTCGTTCAACCACATCAATTGTACTGTTGCCACCGATACCATAAACGATTGGTAGCCTGCCTGCATTTTTTGCCACGACAAATTCCAGTACTGCCTGTTTTTCTTTAGGAGATAGGGTGGAAGCCTCACCAGTAGTACCCATTACTACCAGATAATCTACGCCACCAGTGATTACATGCTCAACAAGTTTTTCCAAAGCATTGTAATCAATTTCAAGATTTTCATTAAATGGAGTTACAAGTGCAACCCCTGTTCCATACAGTTTACTTACGTCCATGTCTTACCTGCCTATATTTTTTGTATGTAATGATATATTTGATCAATAAGTTTCTGAATAGAGTCTTTTTCAGGACTTATCATTAATTCATAATATTCTTTTTTGTGCTCATGGTACTTGCCGACTCTGCACTTTGCTTTGCTGCTGGCCAGAATATTGTCGATCAAAATAGATTCTTCTCTTGCAATATGGATTAGATAATCAAATTGCCTCTTGGTAAACTCCGTTATAGCGTCATTGTTCCACTTACCAAATGCTGAAATTTCCTGTGAATCTGCCAGCAGGAATTCAGGAATGTTTAATTCGTCGGTTTTGTCTTTTATGATCAAGACCTCTACCTTTTTACCTTGCTTTTCGAGTTTATCGAAAAAATGATAGATTTCCTGGATAGACTCATTGTCAACAAACTGGTGTACTAAACCAATGCTTATCGACTCAGTAAAAGGTGTGTTAATCCTCTTTGCTTTATTGTTTTTAAGGGCGGATTTTGTCCGTAAATTTATGAAGGACTTTTTAAGCATTATTGATCATGTCTTCAAATTCACTCTCTGATATTATTGTCGTGCCAAATTTATTGGCTTTTTCTAGTTTTGAAGGCCCCATTTTATCACCAGCAACTAAAAAGTTGAGCTTTCCTGAAATAGATGAGACCATTTTGCCTCCATTGGCAATGATTAGTTCTTTCAGTTCATCTCTGCTGTACTTTTTAGTTGCTGGTGATAAAATGGGGCCTTCAAAACTAGAAAAAGCCAATAAATTTGGCACGAC
>JBCBHL010000161.1:0-15650 GCA_038525605.1 Bacteroidota bacterium | reverse complement strand
GTTTGATTTCCATTCTGTAATTAGAAGTCAGGTGAATGTCACTGATTGGTTGTAGCACAAATTCAATTCTCAACGGGTCGGTATTTCTGTCATCTTCATCCAAAAGATTGACGATCATTGATGGGAACTTTGCCTCCAGTTCTTCTTTGCTGGTGCCAGGTTTTAGTTTAACATAGTTATAAAAACCGTCCCAGTCAATGGCTGTTTTAGTTTCTTCACTCGTATAGTTAATATAGGTTTGATAAGAATACAAAAGGTCAAACTGCATGTGTGAGTTCTCAGGAAAGTCTTTAAAAACACCAGTTACTGTAAAATCATTTGCATCGTTTTGTCTGATCTTTTTTCCTACCGGATTCTCATCGCCGAAAAGCCTTTCAGCTAATTCTTCACTCAATACCACAGTAAATGGATCTTTAAGCGCTATTGAATCTACACCTCGTACGAGCCTGTTGCCGAAGGTAGTGAAGAAATTGCCAGATGCGTAATAGGCAAATTTTGGTTTGAAATATTTACGATCCACCGAAAACATAGCCTCACTTCTTCTCAAGACCGTATATGTTTCAACTTCCGGGAAATTCTCTTTGATATGATAGCCTGCTCCGGCCGCCCCAGAAGCCCATTGTGTGGTGAGTTCGCCATTGTTATAGCGATTAGTTTGTATCCGGTAAATGTTCTCTTTGTCTTCAAAAAACTGATCATAACCCAGTTCAAATGCGACGTATTGAAGAATGATAAAGCCTGCAGCCATTCCCATAGCCAGGCCAAGCACATTGATGAAAACATAAACTTTATGTTTTTTGAATGTACGCAGTGTAATGTTTAAGTAGTTCCTTAACATAGGTTCGAAATTTATTTTGAGTTTTATTCCTTTTCTTAAAAATGCAAATCGAAAAAAACGCAGTGCTCTGAGTATGTAAATGACCTTTGCTTTTTGAACACCCCGATTTTGACAATCCATAAAAAATAGTTCTTCCAGGTCTCCCCGGATTCCTTCGTAAAGAAATGGTTCACAGAACCTTTCCAACATATTACTGATGAATTTGGGCGGGTTATTAGCCATTTTCAAATGCAACCTTTGGTATCTGATCCCATAATTCATTCCTGATCTCACGGGAATTTTTCAATGCTTTCTCACCAGCAGCAGTTACTCTGAAAAGGTGCTTTCTCCTGCCACCTCTTTCAGGAGTAGCTCCATCATACCGGGAGGACATAAATCCTTTATCTTCCAGTCTTTTTAAGACTGCATGAACAGTACTTATGCTAATCGACCTTCTGGCACGCTCTTTAATTTCGTTCATAATCGCAATCCCGTATGCATCGTCGTAGAGTGCAGCAACAGTGAGTAAAACCAACTCTTCAAGCTCTCCTAACTGAGTCCCTTTCATATTTTCCTAAATCTGATTTTAGTAAATATATCAATAAGATTCGTATTTGTAGAAATTGAGAAAATATTTATTTCGTATTTGTAGAAATTGACTAAGAATTTGATGGAAAAGTGCTAATCGAGCTGAAGAGGAGGTCTTTTTCCTTTGATATATTTTAAAGTAATCAACAGTGCCATGGCAATGAATAGTAGGTTGCTGATTCCCAAAAGGCCGATTCCGTTTATCAATCTTGATAACTCAATTCCAATTACATCGGAGAAATTGCCTGCGTACAATATGCAAACTAAAATCAATCCAACGCGATGAATCGGCTGGATATTTTCATTAAAATGAACTAAAACAAAGAGAATCAAAGGAAGCGAAAATAAGAAGTGTTCTGTGTCAGTAATGAGTATATTGGGAATGATTGCCATCGAAAAGAAAAAGTACATCATCAATATCTCGCTTTCAGTAAATGTAGGATTCTGTTGCCTGATTAGCTTTTTTCGTTTCCATTCCATGATTAAATAGATAGTTACTGCCAGTACCAGTAGTAGATGAAATGAATATTGATGTGAAAAACTGGTTCCAAATACCATGTTGAAGAGCGAAATGAGCGTATGTGAACTTCTCAGATAAGAATTATGAGACATCATCGCTTCAAACCAGCTGAAGTAGAGGTCTATGCCATGATCAAAACCGAAAATTAAGAGTGAGACGACCAGAAAAAGTATTCCCGAAATAATCGTAGCATTGATGATCCGGAATCGTCGAAAAAGCAGGAAAGGTAACAGACAAATGACGAAGTATGGTTTAGCGAAAATGACAATCGCCAGTAACACTCCTGCAAGGGTATATTTATTTTTCAACGTGTAAAATATACACAAGGCTAGCATGAGTACGATTAGCATATTGATGTTGCCTAAATGAATTTCACGATGCAGGTGAACAAGGACAGTGAAAACAGTAGCTAACAAATAACGAAAACCCGACCGCTTGTGAGCAAAAAAAGTCTGGAATACGATCCTTTCGATTACGACCAATGAAAAAAAGGTAGCAAGGCCAATACTCACATAATGTACTACTGAAGCCTGATAAAAGGTTAGGGGCGTGAATAATATAAAATAAAGCAGTGTGAATGGAGAATATTTGTAATAGCCGGTATCAAGCCCGAATGGGGCTCCATAAACAGGTTCTCCATTTAGGTAAGCATCTGCAGCATAATACATTACCCTGAAATCGTTCATGTTGAATTTATCATTTACATGATCCCCTACGAAGATTGCTGCCGATATCAATGTTAACACTAAAAACAAGTATTTGCTTCTGGTTGGCAGGTTGAACGATTGACTCATTAATTGAAATCCGTTTGATGTCCTCAATCCCTAAAAATAAATAATTACGTGTATTAACCACTTAAAGAAATTGCTTAAAGATCGCTGGATTTGTTACAGCTTCTTTATTTCCGAACAGGGGAATGGAAGGTAAAGTATAAAAGGAGACCGGGAAATTACTATTTACCCGGTCTACAGCAATATGAAGATTCTAATTGCGGACAAACAGCCAGCGGACTGATTTATATGCTCCTACGAACACATAGCCGATCAGTCCGGGTTTCTTTTTTACTTCCATATCAATTGTAATGGTAGCATATTCCGAAAGGTGGTTTAACTTTTTCAGTTTTCCTTTTAGAAGATCTATTACCTCATTAAGTCTTTCAAGTTCTTTTTCCACCAGGAGAATTTCCTGAACGTTATTGGCTTTTTTTAGTAATTCCAGATATCTGTCCCTGCTTTTTTCTGCGTTTTCAAGTCTGATTTCATGATCTCTGTAATCGTCAGTCACATCATTTCCATAGACGTTTTTTGACCTTACTTTACCCAAAGCAGATAATTTGATCAGTGTGGTTTCCAGTTGACTGGTATTGACACGGATAACGGTCCTTTCTGTACTCATTTTTGCTGCATAGCCATCAGTTTGTTCCAGCAGTTCACCGATTCGTTGATTTACTGTATCCGCATTTTCAACCTGAAGCGTTAGATTAACAGAGGTGATAATTTTCCTTTTTTCCAATACTGACGCAGATTTCTGAAAACCATCTTGCTCATCGGATGCGATAGTTTGTGGTATCTTTCTAGTTGACTGGCAGCTCGCAAGACATATTAGGACCAGAAAAAATACTGAAATTGATTTCGATACCACTAAAAATTTTAAGTTTTGGTTTTTCATACACTACCACTCGACATTTCTCAAATGTATCATGATGAACCAAAAAGTGAGCGACCGCTTGTTTGTAGATCTTTTGTAAAACGCTTGTAAAACTCTGAATGGATGCAATTTTTTTAGAAATCGCCAAATTTTCTAACATGATTGGCGAAAGATAGTTGTATTACAGTGTCATTGATTAATCACACAAACAGATCTTATTTTTAGGAGAGCAATTTTTAACAAATGTTAGAATACGATTGGAGCAAATTTAAGCTTAGAATCACGATCAAGGCGGATATGGCCTCAGTGTATAAACTGTGGACCACCAGGCAAGGGCTGGAAAAATGGTTTCTCAGACAAGCAGAATTTCGTAATTCAAACCAGGAATTAAGGCATAGAACAGAGTTTATCCATGCAGGGGATGAATATGAATGGTTGTGGCACGGCTATTCTGATGATGTTAAAGAAAACGGTAAAGTCATCTCCGCAAATGGTAGAGATAAATTTCAGTTTACCTTTACTGCCAACTGTCTGGTAACCGTAAGTATATATCTGGAAAGAGATGAGATGATCTGTGAATTGGCGCAGACCTACATTCCCACCGACGAAATAAGTAAGCAGGAATTACACATTGGTTGTATGATGGGCTGGAATTTTTATCTAACAAACCTGAAGTCGATACTTGAAAAAGGCAAAGACCTGCGAAATAAAAACGAGAGAATTTCAGATCTGATCAACGCCTGATTTCAAGAAATAGTCAATCTCTGTGTCTTCCTTTTCTCAACTGTTGTTTGATATAGCTGATTCCTCTCTCACATTTTTTCACCAAATCGATTTCTTTTAGAGATTGATAGATCGATATCGCCGCATTATAATAATCAATAGCCATTTCTAAAGAAGCCCTCTCAGAGTCGCTTACGGATATATCATAAGCCTGTTTCTGGTAAATCCAGGCGAGTTCACGTGGTTGCGGATTGACTTTGTATGCATCAATAGCATCTTTGATCGCTCTGTCCGATGCGTCTAGCGACTTGTAAGCTTTGATACTGTCATTGAAATGAAATAATTCCTGATCCCCGGATAGGTATTTTTTACGCTTAGTAAAACTTTGCAGGTTGACAGTTTTTTCAAGTAATTGCCATCTCTCCTGTGCTGGAAGATGTGTTTTGATCATTCCTGAGGGCGAAGCAAACAAGTATGTCGGTTTTAGTTGTTTGACAAATGTGTACTGATCACCATTCTTACGAATGAAACCAGAAGCAAAGGTTAAATCAAATTGGTAGTAAGTATTTTCAATGAACGCCACGTTCCATATATGATTAGTCGTTTTGAAATCCCTGGTTGTTTCCAGCCCGCTACCAATTGAATAACCGGAAACAACAAATGCCTCAATCCCTGCCGCAGCACAAAGGTGTTTGAACAAATTGGCATAGCCGCCACAAATAGCTTTTCGGGAAGACAATACATGGTCCCATGATTCTGATTGGTAGGATTTGCTTAGAAAAGCTGGCAAATCATATGCGATATGAATCGCGATCCAGTAGGAGATTATTTCAGCTTTTTCTTTTTCGTCGTGAGTATACTTTGTTAGGTATTCAACAAGCTGTTCTGGGGAATCAGCATTGGGTTCTGGTGTGTTTTTGGCACGGTTATACAGTGATTCATTGATTTGACCCTGGGCGAAGTTCCCGCAGTATATGAACAAGAAGCATATCAATACATGTAATTTCATTTCAAAATAGACCTTTTATAAGGTTTGCTATAATAACAATTTTGTCTCTTAAAACTTTTAACGATACTATTTCACTCCTGTTATTGATTAATTATTTAATTCTTTTAAGTCGCTTAAAATCAAATGTTTACGATTTATTTAACTTTTATAAACTGAAAAATACGTTATATAACTGAAAAAACAGTTGTTAAACTGAAAAATCCGTTTTACATTAGCGTTATGGAAAAACTGACGAAAGCCGAAGAACCGGTAATGCAGATTATCTGGAAATTGAAATCAGCATTTGTAAAAGAGGTGATCAATGAAATGAAAGAGCCTAAACCTCCTTACAATACCGTTTCATCAATAGTAAGAGGTCTCGAGGTAAAGGGGTTTTTAGGTCATCAGGCTTTTGGAAAAACACATCAATATTTTCCTGTGGTGACAAAAGGAGCATATCGGAAATATGTGTTCATGTCTATGATGAGTGACTATTTTGATGGTTCACTTAGTCAGGTGGTTTCCAATTTTGTAGAAGAAAAGTCTTTGGAACCGGACGAAATTGAATCCTTGAAAGAAATTATTGAACAGGCAAAGTCGAAAGGAGATACAAATGATTGACATCTTACAATATCTACTAAAGGCCTCTCTCATCCTGATGGGATTTTCCACCATCTATTACTTCATTTCCAAAGGTTTGACGTTTTATCAATTAAACCGCGCAGTGCTTGTTTTTATAGTAGTAGCAGCTTTTTCTATTCCTTTGATAGAGTTCAATGTGGAAGTTAGCAATAACAATCAGGTAGTGGAGTTTTTAGAGAAAGAGGTTCCGGATCCTGCTATTTCCCTTTCTATGCAAACAACGGAAGCCTCAACATCAGCTACCGAAGAGGTAACAATATTACCTGCAAAGCCAACGAAAGTACAGGTAGAGAAAGCACAAACCTCATTCGCCATCAACGAGTTATTGATCGCCATATACCTGATAGGTGTTTTTGCCTTTCTGACTCTGATTGTTAAAAATCTGATTACCGTCATTTCGCTAAAACACAAAGGAAGGAAAATAAACTATGAAGGCTATAAACTGCTATTGTGTGATACTCAGCAGCCATTTTCTTTTTTTAATCTGATTTTCATTAGTCAGGAACACCTTAGTAGGGCTGATGTTCATGTTATTTTGAAACATGAGTCTATTCACAGTAAGCAGCTTCACAGTTTAGATGCTTTGCTATTCGAATTGTTAAAAGCGGCCTTATGGTTCAATCCATTTGTATATTATTTGTCTAAACAGTCGAGGTTAAACAATGAATTTCTGACGGACAAAATAGTGACGGATCAGGAGGGAATAGAAGTTTATTCAAATGCATTGCTAAACCTTGGCAGAAGAGATTCTCCGGCATTTCATCAGTTGTCATTGGTGAACAGCTTTGCTTTATTATCATTAAAACCAAGAGTTATGCAATTAGTTAAAAAACCATCCGATGGTAAATGGAAGTTCTCCTATTTGTCTTTCCTTCCGATGATAACCGTTTTTCTTTTGCTCTTTTCCTGTAACCTTCGGGAAGAGGTTGGTAAAGCACGCGTGATCAAATCTATAACTGGTACCTATTTTGATGAATATGGAGACCAGGGAGAAAGGAATGGTACCATTATGATAGATCTCAATTTTGATATCTATGGTGACTTACAAACGAATAAACGAAATCCGAAAGATGCGCCAGTGGGTATGTTCAACGACCTGAAATATCAATTAGAATTTGTAGGATGGAATGAAGATGCGGATATCATTAAGTTCAATACGCAATGGCCTATTATCAACGATCAATTGGCCAGGTATCAAGCTGAGCAACAAATCAACTACCTCAATTCAAGATTTGACGCTACCTCGAAAAGATTAATTACCAAAAACCATGATGGCGCAAAAATCTATTTGGTTGGAGGTGATGACGAAAATAGTAAACATATGATACGTATGGGAATGGGTAATTCTTACGAAACTGACAAACGAGATAGAATAGTGAGGTCTTACATACACACCTATCGATCGAAGGACTACCTTCAGGCTACAATGGAATCTATGACAAAAATGCTGGCGGAGCAGCGAAACAGCAACAAAGTGCAGAGTAGTCTCAAGATTAAAGATCAATTAAGTCATTTTTCATCATTAGGTGAATTTACCAAATCGATAAGCGGTTATTATTTATACGATGATTCTGATCGTTTGATTGAATCCAGATCCACAATTGGTGCAGGAGCGAGAGGTTCAAAAAGAACTTTCTCCTATGATGAATATAACAGGGTGCAGACCATTACCCAAATAAATAAGAAGGGTCATAAAACAGCCAGCTATACGATTATTTATTCTGATGGCGACAGAATAGAAGAAGTGAAAGCCTACAATGGTCGTAATGAAATTGAATATAGTGTTAAATACGAATACACTTATCACTAAATGATTTAATCAAATGAAGCACGAACTATTTACATATTTGTTAGAGGCCTCAGTGATTATGACGGTGCTGGGTCTGTTCTATTGGGTGTTTTTCAGAAAACTAACCTTTTACAGGATCAACAGAAGTTTGGTTATTCTCACGGTAGTTGCAGCATTGTTTATGCCATTGATTCAGATAGACATCAATCCTTCCAGTGACCTGGTTCTGAAAAACCTAAGCGTTCCTGAGATTTCATTTCAGCAGAATTTTGATGCCAATAGTGATGATGAATTAAATGAAGCGTTTGGTGAGGCGGAATTAGCAAGTGCAGGTAATATCCAGGCAGAAGTAGCTACTCAAAACTCAAGCTTTGATTGGTATTTGTTGATTGGAGCCATTTATCTTTTAGGCGTATTGTTTGCTGTAATCCGGCTTGTGCTTAGCCTGTTGAAGTTTTATAAAATCAGGAAAAAAGCGGATTATTACCAGCCGACGCAACATTATGTCATTCCTGAAAACGGCCAGTCATTCTCATTTTTCAATTGGATATTTATCGATCCCGAAACGATGGATAGCGACGAGTATCAAGTAGTACTGAAACATGAAAGAGTACATGCCAGGCTTTTGCATTCTTTTGATGTGCTTTTGTTTGAATTAGGAAAATCCATTTTCTGGTTCAATCCATTAATCTATCTGTTGGCAAAAGAATCCAGACTGGTTAATGAATTTCACACAGATCAGATGGTGGTCAAAGAAGAAGGGCTGGAAGTCTATTCAAATACATTGATCAATTACCAACAAAATCTATTTAAGCGTAACGGGGCACTGTTGGTGGCCAATTCCTTTGCGCAGTTATCTTTAAAACCAAGAGTCATGCAATTAGTTAAAAAACCCTCAGACTATCGTTCAAGATGGTCCTATCTCGCTTTTGTACCGATATTGTCTTTATTGTTTATCACATTTTCATGCGGTATCGATGAAGCTCCTGAGTACGGTGAAAACGTTCAAAATGTGAAAGCATATTATTTTGATGAGTTCGGAGATCAACAGGAAAGAAATGGTGATTTACTGGTTGATTTGGACTTGAACCCTGATGGTACTTTAGGATATGAAGGCCTTACGATGTTAAAGTCAGGATTCCTGCAAAAAACACTCGGTTATGTTATGTGGGGAGCTGAGGTAAATATCTTGCAGCATAAGAACCAATGGCCGGAAATTAAACAATCTGCCATTCGTAAAACAATAGATGAATACATCAATATGGAGCAAAATCGGGAACGTTTTATTGTTGATAAGGATTCTCCAGAGGGTAGAGCAGTAAAACATACTTACAATGAAATCAGAAGCACTGACGCTAATGGCTTTGAGGTAATCAAAGTACAGGGAGCAGATGAGCAGGGAAAAGTCTGGAGTACCTTTATTATTGACCGTGGCGAACTCTACGAATATGATGAAGCTGGAAGAATAAAATCGATTAGGTATAATGTCTTTGATGAAGAATCTTACATGAAACAGACCGAAGCTAAATCTCAGGGCATCACCATGACAGTTGATTTATCTGAATTTATAAACAAGGTGGAAAGATACGATTTCACTTACGACGAAAGCAACAATCTTATTTCCAGCTCATACAACGGAGAACTGTCAAAAACCTTTCAATATGATGACAATAACAGGTTGGTTAAAATCAACAGATACAAAAACGAAACGCTCGTAAGTTATTATCAACTGAATTACAATGATCAAAATCATTTCTCTAAGGTAACTGCCTACAATGGAACAGGTGGACTAGAGTTTACTGCAAAATATGAATACCAATATTACTGATACTTATCACAGATAATTCGTAAATAAGCGTTCCTTAGCCCTGATTTATAAAAAGTCAGGGTTTTTTATTGAATGAACCTTTACGGTTTGTTTTTTGTCAGGTTTTGGGACCGTATTTATTAGAATCCTTTTGGCCGGGTATCAATAGCATGATCATGATAGCCACACCTCCAAACAGCGGAATCAGGTTTAAGAACATGTACCAGCCACTTTTACCGGTATCATGAAGCCTCCTAACTGTTGCAGCCAGAACAGGCAAAAACATGAAAAGAGCGAAAATTAATGAAATGAAGCCTGCGTACATCGCATCATTGCTTAGCGCTATGATCAACAAATCCAGGAGAATGGTTATTACAAAAAGTAGTACAGTAACTACATAAAACTTCCAGAACTCACTACGACCAGTTCGGCCTTCGAAGGACGCATAATTTTCTTTGATTATTTTAAAATACCAATGCATATTAGGAAAAGCGCCAGCGCATATTAGCTCAAACCAAAGAATTTTTTAAGACGATAGCGAAGATACTTTGTTTTGTAGTTTTGTCTGTGTTTGCCGATCATTTTGAAATACTTGTGATTTCTCAGATCTCCGTCCAGGACATGAAACTTAAAATTGTTTTTCCATGCGGCATAATCAAAACTTAGCTGATCTCTTTTGCTGTTATTACTAAGCTCTTCCCACCAGGTGGTCATAGTTTTTACCACTTCAGGATCGTGATGTCTCCTAACCAGCACAGCTGAAAATACTAATCCGTTTTTTGCGGGATAGCCCTCTTTCCGATACCTTTCGATCTGCTTTCGCATTACTTCTGGATCATCTTTATGCTTCCCGGATTTTTTGCCCAGCGCAACAATTGCTTCGAATTCATCGTATACGCAATCCCTCTTGTCCTCTGCCTGGTTGTGATCAAAAACCAGCATTTTTCTGCCATTCAACTCTTTCTCTATCAGTTCATTAATGTCTTTTACGATTAGGTAATTCCCATCCATGAAAATAGATACATCATATTCCGGTAAGAATTTGTGAGGTTGTATTTTGATTCGTCTGCTATTTCTGGTAGGGTCATCATAGACTGGATCAATATGTCTGATTTCCCAAGTCTTACTCTTAAATGGCTGATCTGTAAAACAGATATAATCCACATTGGGAAACTTTTTCTGAGGGAGTAACCCATCGTAGGGACCGAAAATAGAGGTGTATACAGCTATTCTGCTCATCTTATTTTAGCTTCTGGATAGCAGTCCACAATTGCTTCTTGGCATTGACATTGCCATTGATTTCAGCGAGGCTATCAGAAAACAAAAGCTGATAGCCATTATGAGAGACCATCTGATACAGTTCGCTCTGGGGGATGATCTGTTGTTTCCACTTGTCCGGCAGGCCAAAGGCAACCAAGCCTTTTTTGTTACTTCCAGCCATCCAATCAAAATCTGCTTTTGACTTGATATGCCCACTAGGCAGAATAGCAACATCTTCCTTTGTTAAATTAATGGCTCCCAGAATTTTTAGTAGCAGTTCTTTGTGCTCAAATCCTAAGCCGGCGCTGTGCACTACTATCAGGATTTGTTTGAGGAAGTGCCCCTCATACACAGGAGGGGTATAATCTGTTGCTGATTCTCTGGTTTGTTGACTTTCCTGAACTGACTGCTCATCTTTTGTCTGCGATTCCGATACCTGTTGTTTTAAGGCATTTGCTTTTTCTGAAGGATCGGCTTTGGCAATTTTCAATGGTTTGACTGAAGGGGAGGGAGTTACTTCTGAAATTGAAGGCGTTTCGACTTCTGTTTCAGAATGAGCTTCTTCTATCGATTCTAATCGATCTTCTGGTCGCAGGTAAACATCCTCCGTAATAAAAAACTGAATAAATGAGAGGTCTTCCATATTGACTTTATTCAAAAATTGATTTCAACTCAGTAGCATCCTGTGGGTCCATTCTTTTGGATAATACCAACCTCAGTTGTCTTCTTCTCAATGCACCTTCATACAATTCTTTTTCTTCTTTTGTTTCCGGCACTACTTCCGGGATGTCGATTGGTCTGCCACTCTGGTCAACCGCTACAAATGTTAAAAAGGCACTGTTGGTTTCAATCTTTTTGTTGGCAGGAATATCTTCGGCAACTACTTCTATATATACTTCCATCGAAGAACTAAATGCCCTGGTAACAAAAGCTTTCAGTGTCACCACATTGCCAAGTGCTATCGGTTTGGCAAATGAAATGTTATCTACAGAAGCGGTCACCACAATCCTGTTTGAATGTTTTTGAGCGGCAATTGCTGCCACTACGTCCATCCAGTGCATCAGACGTCCCCCCATCAGATTGTTGAGTGTGTTTGTGTCGTTTGGTAAAACCAACTCCGTCATTGTGACATAAGACTCTTTGCAGGTCTTCGTTTTTTTAGCCATTGCTTATTCTATTATTAATTCTATTGTTCCCATCCGTTAGCACCCAATAAAGGTACAAAACTGAAATGGTTATATTCTTTTTTGCTGAGTTTGTTTTCGGAAATTCTGGTGATCTTCAGCATTTTCTGCTTTTGATTATTCCCCACAGGAATGACCAGTACACCACCTGTCTTCAGTTGTTTGATCAGGTCCGAAGGAACCGTAGGAGCTCCTGCCGTTACGATGATCCCGTCGTAAGGAGCATGTTTCGGCAGGCCTTTTGAACCGTCACCGTAGAAGAAATTAGGTCTGTATCCAAAGGCACGAGGCAGAAACTCTTTGGTTTTTTCATATAGCTTCCTTTGATATTCTATGGTATAAACCTGTGCGCCTAAAGCCACTAAAACTGAGGCCTGATAGCCGGAACCCGTACCGATTTCAAGGATTTTTGAGCCGTGCTTTACGTTGAGTAATTCTGTCTGAAAAGCTACAGTATAGGGTTGTGATATAGTTTGCCCTTCGCCGATTGGAAAAGCTTTGTCCTGGTAGGCATGCTCCAGAAATATTCTATCGAAAAAAAAATGTCGTGGAATTTCTCCAATTGCTCTTAAAACCGATCTGTTGCTTATCCCTTTTTCTTTGATGACCTGCACCAGCTTCTTCCTCATTCCCTTGTGCTTATAATCATCTATCATTTTTCACAGGCCTTATTTATGTTTTGTGTGATTTTTTGTTTTTCTTGTCCCAAAATTAATGATCAATTCAAATATTAATTGCACAGAAGATAAAATGTTTACAGGAATTGTCGAAGATACTGGGAAAGTAGTTGAAATAAAGGAAGAAGGAACTAACAAACATTTCCATTTTTCTGCTGCGGTTAGCAAAGAACTGAAAATCGATCAGAGTATTTCTCATAATGGAGTTTGTTTGACTGTCACGGAGTTGACAGATGGCGGTCATTGGGTGACTGCAATAGATGAAACACTCATCAAATCTAACATCGGTGATCTGAAAGTTGGCGACATAGTGAATCTGGAACGCTGCATGCCTGCAAATGGTCGGTTTGACGGTCATATTGTTCAGGGACACGTAGACCAAACAGGTGTATGTAAATCTATCAAAGAACATGACGGAAGTTGGTATTTTGATTTTGATTTTGATCCGAATAAAGGTAATATTACCGTAGAGAAAGGTTCAATATGTATAAATGGAGTAAGCCTGACATGTTTTAACACACGAGACAATGGCTTTAGTGTAGCAATTATTCCATATACTTTTGAACACACAGGATTCGGCAAATTACGTGTAGGAGATAAGGTAAATCTCGAATTTGATATTTTAGGAAAGTATATTCAAAGGATACTGAATCATAGATAATAAAGATGGAAATAAATTGTATGGTGGTAGACGATGATGAGATATCTCGTTTGCTTGTAAAAAAATTCATTGATAAAACAGATTTTCTTAAGCTTACCTACGAATTTGATAGTGCTATAGCTGCTTCAGAAATTTTGACTAAAGACTCGCCATCTGATGTGGATTTAGTGTTTTTGGATGTTGAAATCCCTGAAATGTCGGGAATTGAATTGATGAATTCACTCAATAATTCCTATCCGATTATAATGACTACTTCAAAAGAGGATTATGCAATCAAAGCTTTTGAAGGAAACGTTTCTGATTATTTGGTTAAACCTTTCGAATACAGCCGATTCCTAAAGGCTGTCATCAAAGTAAAAGAGCAGATCGAGAAAGAGCAGATTATTGCCGAGTCGAATATCGACATTTTCGTCAAGTCAGATTCCAAGCTCGAAAGACTGGAGTACGATCAGATTTATTTCGTAGAGGCACTTGCTGATTACGTAATCTTCAATACTTCGAAGGGCAAGAAGATTGTACATCATACAATGAAAGGTATTGAAAAACGATTGCCAAATAGTACATTCATCAGAGTGCATCGCTCATACATTGTCAATCTGAAGAAGATTGATTTTCTGGAAGACATGCAAATTCATACACATGAGAAAATTATCCCTGTTGGGTCTTCTTATAAAGAAAGATTCCTCAATAGCCTGAACATGCTGTAATAACTTATTGAAAAAATCACGTGATTGTCTCAAAAGATCAAAATTCGTCATAGCGAACGAAGTGAAGCTATCTCAACTTAGCTGAAATACTCATTTAACAATTAAGATTGCTTCGTTTCCTCGCAATACACGACTTTTGAGACATCTTTTTGTTTTATCTCAGGTTGAAGTTTTTATCAACCTACCATTCAGTTGGTGGGATATGCTTAGCAGCACATAACCACAGCCTGTCCCAATGAGTGCTCCTGTGATGATGTCGAGTGGATAATGAACCCCTAGATAAACTCGACTATATGAAACGAGTGCCGCCCACCCAAAAAGAATCCAACGATATTTCTTCTCCTTTCTAAAAAGAAAAAACATAAAAGCAGCTACTGCAAATGTATTAGCTGCGTGTGAGGAGGCGTAACCAAATTGGCCTCCGCATTTTCCGGGAGTCAGCACTTGGCCCGCAAGCGTCACCTCATGGCAGGGTCTGGGTCTTTTAAAAAAAGGCTTCATAAAGCCGGAGGTAATCTGATCTGCCGCTACCACAGAAAGTATCAGCCCTAGAATCAGTATGATAGCTTTTTTTCTAAAGTGATAAGCGATCAATCCCAGTATCAGCAGGTATAAAGGAATCCATACCTTTTTGGCTGAGAGAAACAACATGACTGGGTCCATCCAGTTAGCGCGGAGATGATTGAGATACAGGAACAAGTCCTTGTCGATATCTATGATCCAATCAATCATTGATCCAGTCGATTCCTTTTTTAAGCAGACTAAGTGTTTTTTCTTCTTCGGATCCGGGTTCCGGAACATGACTGTATTCCCAATTGGCCATTGGAGGCATGCTCATGAGAATAGATTCTGTCCGTCCGTTTGTATCCAGTCCGAATTTGGTGCCTTTATCCCAAACCAGGTTAAATTCCACATATCTGCCCCGTCTCAGAGATTGCCAGTTTTTATGTTTTTCCGAGTAGGTTTCATTTCTGTGTCTGTTTACCAGTTCCCGATATGCCGGAATAAAGCTTTCCCCAATTTCCTGAACAAAAGCCCATCTGTCTGCCTTACTATCCTGGCTGTTTTGATCGTTGAGTCTATCGAAAAAAATTCCTCCTATACCTCTGGTTTCGCTTCGATGTTTGATGTAGAAGTAATCGTCTGCCCACTTTTTAAATTCCGGATAATAGGATTCATCGTGCTTGTCGCAGGCTGATTTTAGCAGCTGATGAAAGAAACGGGCATCTTCATCAACGATGTAGTGTGGCGTAACATCTATACCACCTCCAAACCACCACGTACCATTTGACATTTCGAAATATCTCACATTCATGTGGATGATAGGTACCATTGGATTATGTGGGTGCAATACAATCGACACTCCTGTAGCAAAGAAATCTACATCTTCCAGCTTCAGTGCATTGAGAATTTTTTCCGGTGTTTTGCCGTGAACTGCTGAAAAATTAACTCCGCCTTTTTCAATGACCTCTCCATTTTTGAATATGCGTGATCTTCCACCGCCACCTTCGGGTCTTTCCCATTGGTCTTGCTGGTATTTTACATTGCCATCCAGTTCTTCGAGGCTCTGACATATTTCATCCTGAAGTTTTTTAAACCATTCTGTAATTGCTACTTTATCCGGATTCATAGATTAAAAA
>JBCBHL010000160.1:0-15673 GCA_038525605.1 Bacteroidota bacterium | reverse complement strand
ATTTTCTGAATACGCTCAGCTATGATAATCAGGAAATTCACTACCTGACCCTGTGTAATCTCATATTTCATGCAATAAAATGCATCAACTCCAACAGGGTAATTCTCCGGTAGATTGATAGGGCCTGTACCACCTGTTGTAAAAAGTTGGGTGGTTGTATCTGTAACAAACATTGGCGACTGATCGATCCCCAAATCAAAAGTTCTGTTGATGCCAGAGTCATCCCCAGCATAGAAATTTCCACCTGGCACATTGACCATTTCAATTCCAAAGACCTTCACGGATGGATTAATGCCAACAATCGATAATCCTGATATGGTGACCGTAGTAGTTGGAATATTATTTTGGATCACTGACTGCACCGTACTCCTCACCATTAACCCGACATTCTTTGCACTGAATTGCAGATCATTTCCTGAAAATGATGCGACATTTCCATTGTTGTCATCAAAAATAAAGGGTCGCCATTCATTGGCATTGATGGCTTTGTATTTTGCAAAAACCCAGACGGCATCATGATAATCATCGTTTAGGTTCCATGAATTCTCCCATGAAATATCAAATGTCAGCGTCCCGTTGACCTGATCGTATGCAACGTTTTCAATTGTCAGATTATTGGCTTTAGCAGATAGGCTGACGGTTACAAACAACAAAAATGATAGCAATGTCCTTTTCATACTTAAGTATTTTCGGAAGTTTTGATTCGTTAAATGATAGAAGTTTAAATTGTTGTTCTTTTATTAGCTGTTGCGTTTTAGTGGTATTTAAAATTGAAAAGGTTACCGGGATCATAAAAAAATTTTGGAGAGTGGCGAATAAGGAATTGAGAACAGGCAATGTTCATTGTTTTTGATCTGTACGGATTTTAGACTATCTTTCTTCTTATGTGAAACAGATTAACTAATTGCCTTCGTACTGTTTTACCGAAACCTCTAAATCTTCAGATGCGTCAATTTATCTTCAGGATTATAGTATTTACATTTTTTCTGTTTCCTCTGTTGGCTTCCGGTCAAAATAACATTGACTCAACCGCCAATAAAAAAGCGGACGAACTCTATCAAAAAGCGCAAGAATTCATAGTTGATCGAAATGCAGACTCTATCTGCTTTTACTTTGAGCAATCAATTGCCACTTATGCCGAAGCAGGAAACTGGCAGCAGATGTTCTCAAAAGAGATAAGCTATTCAAATATTCTAGGCAGGCTTGGAAGAAACCAACATATAATTGACCGAATGTCTCAGAAGCTGAAATTATCCGATTCGCTCAATTTAGATACCTTAAGACTATCAAATTTACTACGGGAGAGAATTGCAATTGCTTACAACAGAATCGGCAGACATACTGTGGCTTGTGATTACCTGCAATCATTCTTAAAGTATAGCAAAAAGGGTGTAACCAGAGATTCAGCATACAGAGATTACATTGGTAAAACCTACCAGAACCTGGCTGTCTCACTGATGCAGAGCAGCAGGTATGAGTTGGCGGACATCTATTACGACAGTGCCATCATTGAGCTTGACAAAAGAGGTCTGAGAAACACAGAAATGGAGCAAGTCATCTACCTCAATAAAGGTAATGTAAACAGAAGACTTGGTTACTACAGAGAAGCTGAACGGTACTATCTGAAAAGTCTGTCGATGATGGATGTAAAGGGAATCGACCACATCGACAAGGGTTTAACTTTTTGGTACTATGCAAACTTCTTTCTTGATAAAAACGAATCTGAAGAAGATTTGCGCAAAGCCATACAATACAATGACTCTTCCTGGTACTACCTGAAAAACACTCCTTCATTATCAATATACTGCCTTTACCAAAGAGGAAGAGCCTACGGAGAATCAGGGAATTTTGAAGCAGGACTGGCTGATTTGAATGAAGCAGTAAACATCATCCTGAAGAGGTATGATGAGAATTATTTCGAACTTGGGGATACTTACACGATGATTGCTGATATTTATTTGAAGATGGATAGCAGCCAGCTTGCCATCGACTATTTGCAAAAAGCGATCAGGATTTTTGATAATTCTTATCAGGACAATCCCGAAAATAAAGCACTGGCTTTGATAACCGTAGGTAATTGTTATTTCCAGCTCAATGACAAAGAGCGTGCTCTGCAATACTACCAAAGAAGCATGGCTCTGATCAATCCCGGATTCGAGCCTGACAACTTTGCCGACAACCCGAATCCCAACAGTCTCGTCAAAAGTGTAGCTAATTTTGAGGCATTGAAACGAAAGACTTTCGTGCTTAAAGCACTGTTCCAAGATAGCAGGGATTTCGAGTATCTCGAATCTGAACTCTCCTGTTATGAATTGATGATTGGAACTATCAACCTGGGCAAAAAGGATCTGGTAGAACTTGAAAGCAAAATGTCCTACAATGAAAAGGGTTATGATGTCTATAAGAGTGCTGTTCTTTGCGCCATGCATGCATACAAACTCTCCGGTAAAAAACAATACCTTGAAATTGCATTCAAATATTGCTACAGGAGTAAGTCAAGTGAGCTAATTGACAGAGTGATACATGCCAACCATCGTAATAATGAAAATAAGTCTCACAACAAGCTTCTTTTGAGAATTAGTGATTTAAAAACTGCCATTGGAAATCTGAAAAAAGAAATCGCTTTCGCCAGCGATTCTGTCCTGAAAGAAAAGCTGACTCAAGATCTTTTTAATAACAATGAAAAGTTAAGAGCGCTTTCAGATTCAGCCAACGCCATTAATTCTAAAACCGGTAGAATTACGAAAGGAAGCATTGATTTAGAGACTTTTAAACAGCAGCTCTTAAAACAAAATTGCTTACTGTTGGAGTTCATGGAGTTCGATGATCAGCTGGTGATATTTTCACTGAGTAAAGATCTCAATGCGATCATGATACCTTATAGCAAGACTTTCAAAGATTCGCTGGCTCAATACAAGGTTTCCATAGAAAACAGGCAATTTGATCCCCATTTATCACATAAAATCTACAATCAGCTGATCGAACCTATACTCGCAAAAAGCCCTGAAAAGTTCAATAGTCTGCTCATCATACCTGATGGATTAGCTACACTAATTGCCTTTGAGTCCTTAGTTACAGACACTCCTCAAGTAGGTAAGCCTGCAAAGTATTTGGTAGAAGACTTTGACATCACCTACAATTATTCCAGTCTGTTAAACAACCTGCCGCGGGTATCTGCAGAGTTCGACTATGATTTTCTGGGATTCTCCCCGGATTATGGAAAATTTTCCAGTAAAGCACTGGCAACCAGAGGAATGCAGCCTGGCAGGCAATTACCTCCTCTCCCCTCGGCACAAAAAGAGGTAGCGGCGATAGCCAGCTTATTCAAAGGCAAACATTTGAACGGAACAAATGCCTCTGAGGAGAATTTCAAAAACATGGCTCAAAATTCCATGTATCTACATCTGGCAGCTCACGCTTTTTCCAACGATACGGATCCATTGCTGTCAAGAGTCGTACTGGATAACAGCATAGGTGTTGATGATGGCGATTTATTTGCTTATGAAATTTATAACATGAACCTGAATTCCGATCTGGTAGTGCTTAGCGCCTGCAATACCGGGACAGGCAAATACCAAAAAGGTGCAGGTGTAATCAGTCTTGCCAGTAGTTTTAAATATGCCGGTTCCCAAAACCTGATTACCTCCCTGTGGTCTGTGCCTGACCAGCCTACTGCTGTTATCATGAATTCCTTTTATCGGTACATAAATGAAGGAAAAACAAAAGCTGACGCACTAAGAAGTGCCAAACTGGACTATTTAAAAAATGCCGATGCTACCACCAGCTTACCTTACTACTGGTCCGGGTTTATCCTGATTGGTGAACTGGAGGAAACCACCTCTAATGTGTTTTTATGGTGGCTGATAGCAGGAATTGCATTTGTGGCATTACTGGTCTTCATCAAAATGAGAAAATAGTCAGATTCTGTCACCGAATTCTAATCCTTATCGGTAATTTCACAATATGACAATATCAGACCTCAAAGAAAAAAACTTGCTGCTACTGGAATGCATCAGTGGTTCCAGGGCCTACGGGCTGGACACGCCGGAATCCGATACAGATATCAGAGGAGTCTATATCTTGCCTAAAGAGCAGTTTTATTCAATGGATTACGTAGGTCAGGTCAACAATGAAACGAATGATGAATCTTATTATGAACTCGGAAAGTTCATCGACCTACTCACTAAAAACAACCCCAATATCCTGGAGCTGCTCAATACTCCTGAAGATTGTGTGTTGTTTAAACATCCGATCATAGAAAAAATCGAATCATCGGTATTTCTTTCAAAACTCTGTGAGCAGACATTTGGGCAGTACGCCATGACGCAGGTAAAAAAAGCCAGGGGACTTAAAAAGAAGATTCTGAACCCTGTCGAAAAAGAACGTAAAACGATACTTGATTTTTGCTTTGTACCAAGCGGACAAGGATCAATGCCTGTTATGGAGTACCTCGTGGAAAAAGGTATCAATCAGGAAGAATGTGGTCTGAGCAAAATACCGCATATGCATGAAATCTATGCACTATATCACGATCCTGACTGCAATTTCAAGGGCATTGTGAAGAAAAAAAATGCTCATGACATTTCGCTTAGCAGTATCCCGAAGGGATTGATACCATTGACAATGCTATCTGTCAATATTTCAGGATATTCTGCATACTGCAAGGACTATAAAGCTTATTGGGACTGGGTGGCAGAAAGAAATGAATCCCGATATGAAGGTACAATGAGTCACGGCAAACGTTACGATGCGAAAAACATGATGCATACCTTCCGGCTAATCGCAATGGCTGAAGATATTGGATCAACAGGTATAGTCAATGTCCGCAGAAAAGAGAGAGACTTTCTACTTTCGATTAAAAAAGGAGAATTCGAATATGAGGATTTACTACAACAGGCCGAAAGTCGAATGAAAGGTCTTAAAGCTATTTTTGAAACCTCAGACCTGGCAGATTATCCTGATAAAAAGGCCATCGAGCAACTGCACTATCAGATTAGAACTGAAATCTACGAATCAGCCGGTTGAGCATCAGGCCAATCAGTTACTGACTAACCTCCCCTCCTCTTTTTCCAGAGGTTTTCCCAATGACATAGCTTGCCTGAATGATTTTTGGATGTTGTGATCTATCAAATCATCAGGTATTTGCTGGCTATTGGTTTTGAAGTATTTGATGGCTGCCATCAGATTCTGACTATGACTGTTAAAGTCCTTCGTAGTAGCAGACATTTGCTGGGCCAATGAGGCATTTTGCTGCGTCACAGTGTTTAAACTTTGAATAGCGACCTGTATTTGAGCAGCAGCATTATTTTGCTCTGCACTGGAATTACTAATGGAATTGATCAATTCAGCAGTTTTTTGTATTTCGGGAACTGTGTGATCCAGCAGTTCTCCGGCCTTTCTGGTAATGACTTTACCGTTTGCTGAAAGTTCATCTATTTCTGCTGCAGCCCGCTGGCTTCTCTCTGCCAGCTTGCGAATTTCAGCAGCTACCACCGCAAACCCCTTACCGTGATTGCCCGCTCTTGCTGCCTCTACAGCAGCATTCAAGGCCAACAGATTAGTTTGTCTGGCGATTTCCTCGATGATAGAAATTTTATCTGTGATATTTTCCATTGCTTTCACCGTTTCCCTTGAAAATCCCAGACTCTTTTCAATATTCGAAGATCCTTCCACAGCCATTTTACTGGCAGTGAGGGCATGCTGACTGGTACTTTCAATGCTGACAAACATCTCTTCCATAGAGGCTGAAATTTCTTCTGCAGAGCTTGCTTGTTCCGAAGCTCCGTCAGCAAGTATGTTGGCAGACTGCGCTACCTCTTTACTGGATTCATTGACTCTCCTGTTGGTACCGGTAATAGCACTAACAATCTTATTGAGTGATCGGATCATCTGATTTAACTCCAGCATAATATCGCCGATCTCGTCGTTGCTTATTTTGTCAATCCGAACATCGAGGTTTCCTTTGGCCACCTTAGCTATTGCTGATCGGGCCAATTTAACAGACCTGGTAATAGACT
Source organism: Bacteroidota bacterium (assembly GCA_038525605.1). GTDB lineage: Bacteria > Bacteroidota > Bacteroidia > Cytophagales > Cyclobacteriaceae > JANSWY01. Next base: position 9,656 of record JBCBHL010000160.1, on the reverse strand, counting down.
TGATCGCGTAGTAACTAATCAACACACTGGCTATGAGACCTGCTATCAACACAATTAGCAAAGAGAGGGTGGTATGATCGCTTTTAGCTTTTTTTTGGCTGGCCAATGAAGCAATTACTGATCTGATTTTTGGAGTGATCTGCTCAGACACATCGTTTAATTCCTTATAAAGTCCTGTATTCTTCTGATATCCTATCTGATGATCAATAGCCACTACATCGGCAAATGTACGGGCATATTGATCAACAAAATTGATGAGTTCTCTTCTGTTAGCTAGTTGTTTTTTGAACAGACCTACCTGATCTTGAAGTTTATTCAAATATTTCACATCTAAGCGAAGAAGATAATCCTTTTCATGTCTTCTCAAGGTCAACATTTGCGCTTTGAGCCGATCACTTACAATATAAGATTCCAGCTTATGAACACTTTCCCGCATATTGCCAATCAATCCATAGTCTTTAAAGCCTCTTTTCCGTTTGGCTGTAACAAGGTTTTTAAAGGCTATATTGTATTGATTATAGAGTTCATTTAAAGACTGATAGTCAACAGTTTCATTACCTGAATGCGCTGAAAGCTGATTGAGCAACTGGATGTTAAAATTGAGCAGGGAATCAAAGGAAGCAAGATTTCTGGTATTCCCTATTTCGTAAAACCCAGGGTCTTGCAAATCACGATTCAGAAACTGAAGCTCAGATAGTCTTAACTTGGTTGAGTTGTTATATAAAATGTAGAGTTGATCTTCCAGTGTATCAAGTTGATCAATTTCATACTTCACGAATCTGTCGTATCCGGCGATTGAGAAAACCAATACAAACAAACCCGCAGTAAAGAAGATCAGTTTCTTTCTGATACTTAGTTTAAAGGAAAAGTCACGTTTTAGCGTCTTTTCATCCTTAGCATGATTGACCATATCTGAAATTCCATTAGCTGTTTCAACAAAACTATGATAAGATTTGATCAATCACACACCATTATCAATTGATAATAATTAATTCATATTGGCATTGTAATTCGCCTGAAGATTGGTCGATCACCTTACGAAAAAGTCCATTTGGATCAAAAAAATTACTGTTCGAGAGAAGATTGCATAGTTTACTCCGAACCTATACACATAATTGTTTCACCCTCATTTACGGGTGGTGTTCCTATTTTGTAGAGAACAATTCCTGAAGCAGGTATGATCAGTCTGGAGATTACCTTACCAAATTCGTCGGTTATGTATCCGGCGGAATCTCCCTTTTTCACCTCGTCTCCTGATTTGATATTACTGTATAGAATTCCTTTTTGATCTGACCTAAGATAAAATTGATTGTTGAGTTGTCTAAATTTCTTTACAGTCTTTCCTGATACTTCGTACATTTTCATATAAGCCAACATATTTAAGACACCGTCACGGACGGCATCAACTGCCTCTTGCTGTACATTTCCCAACTTTCCGCTTTCTATACTTAAAGCAACTTTACCATCCTGAACAGCTTGTTTAAAGGCATATTTTGCCGGCTGATCTGATTTCAATGAATATGGATATTTTACAACATAGTCAAACCCACTTACTTCAGCAAGAGCTGCTGCTTTCCTGGTCTGCTCTCCTTTTTTAGTATTGTTATAGTAACATACGAATGGCAAAAGGTCTTCAGGTGCATCACCTCCATGAATGTCCAGGAATACATCACTCACAGGAATGATATAATTCGTAATGTAACTCGCAATCTGTTCCGTGACCATCCCATTGTGCTTGCCCGGGAATATTCTATTAAGATTCAGCTGATCATCAGGGTTTTTGTAAGGCGACCTGCCAAAAAATGATGGTAAGTTTGCAATAGGAATAATGACCAAAGTACCTGCTAAGGCTCCAGGCTTTATTTCATTCAGTAACTGCTGAACAGCTACAATTGGCGGATATTCAAAGCCATGAACTCCGGCGACTATTGTAAAAACAGGTCCGTTTTTGGCACCTTTGATGATTGAGATCGGCAAATAGGTTTGATTACCTAAAGTATCATCGAAGTTTATCTTGAGTTGTGTCACTGATCGTCTTCCCTGCTGCTCAAAAGCAACCTGAAACTGATTCTGCGAATAGGAAACCTGGCTGACTGTCAACAGCAAGGTAAATACTGGTAATAATATCCTTGTAATCAATGTTTTTTTGATTTTAGTCCTTGCCGACAATCTACTGATACCTTTTGAATAATCATTCAATGACAATCAATGAATCGATAATGATCTGATCAGAATCAGATGAACTGAGAGGATCATCGTTAAACCGTAAATACTTCTTACCTGGCTCCTCGAATTCATAATTGATTGAAGATGGAATCTCTCTCAAATTATCATTACAGGAAGGATCGTCAATATGTGTATCATACAATTCGAATACCGTCGTATCGCCAACTCTAAAGGACCTTTGGTGAATTGATTCAAGACAATCTGAAATAGTCATTAGGTAGCGAATATCAAAACTTTGATTGACCCTCACCGTGTCTGGTGCTACGACGCTACTTACATTTCGGAAAGTTCTTCGACGCAATGGTTCTTCCTCCCCGCAAGCAATAAATATGGTGAGCAGCAAGGTCAATGAAAAGAACAATAAAGAAGGTTTACAGGATATCTTGTCAAGCATAGTTAGTAGGTTTTAAAACTTCACGTTTTACTATATAAATCGTTTGGTTGATTATGGATCAACAATCAATGAATCAATAATCAGCATTTCATCATCTGAAAAGATAGATGGTTCTGCATTGAATTTCAAATACTTTTTACCTGTCGATTCATATTTTAAACTGACTTCTACAGGAATTTCAATCACGATGGTTGAGCATACAAGACTACCATCCCGCTTTTGATAGAACTTAAAAATTGTCGTATCACCTGACTCAGAAGTTGTAAAACGCGAAAACTCCGCACAACTGCTGGAACCAAACACTTTTAAAGATAAATCAAAGTCTTCATTGATTTTAACGGACTCCGGAACGGAAACACTCGATACCCCTGTCATAGATTCTCTGATATCGCTATCATCATCTTCACAGGCGATCAGAAAAACGAAAAGAAACCCTATTAGAGAGAAGATGCTTATAAATTTTATTGCAGACATATAAGGTAATTTTATCAGTTTTGAATCAATCAGTAAGGCTAAAATAAAAAACGTTCGGCAAACTGAATCACCGAACGTCCTTAAAATATTTATGTGAGCTTATTAGTTTTTCAAAATTTTCTCCACATAAGCTCCTTCATCAGTCTGTAACTTCACCAGGTAGTATCCTGATTTCAAACCTTCTACGTTGAGTATTTCTCTGTCTTCAAATTCTCCTGAAGCTACTATTGCGCCAGTTAAAGAAACGATTGTGTAGGCGCTCTTACCGAAACCTACCGCGTCGATGTGCAACACATCTACAGCAGGGTTTGGATATGCCTTCACAAAGCCGTCACCATCTATCTGCTCGTCAATTCTTACAGGTGAAGCAGTCAACGCACCAGTAATGGCTGTTCCTGAAACATTGACATTGTCAACAGCCATGTCGCTTCTCCAGCTATTTCCGGTAATTCCTCTGAATCTCACTTTTATAGTGGTACCGAGGTATGCACTTAGTGAGACAGTACCATTGAACCAGGCATTGCCCTGATTTCCACTTCTAGTCCAGACATTAGTCCAGTTAGTACCATCTGTTGTGACATCTACATTTAAGGTACCCATATTTGCTCCGTTCATGTGGTAGCTAAAGTTGAAATTAGCTGCTGACTCACCAGACAGATCGAAACATGGACTTTCAAGTAACAAAGTAGCATTAGAACCTACTGCGCCAGGTGTGTTGTTGCTGGATGCCTCTGTAAACATGTAGAAGCTACCGTTAACTGCACTGGAAGGACCAGTAGTGTTGGATGGCGTTCCTCCTGAGGTATTGACCCAGTTACCATCGTCACCAGTTGCCTGAACAAAAGTTCCTGATCCACTTTCAAAGCTTTCATTGTAAGGGAAAGAAGATACTGTTGAAGCACAAGGAATAGAAGGTCCGCCACCGGAGCCTGCTGTTAATGACAGGTCATCGATTGCGATATCACTCTGCCAGCTTGGTCCTGTAGTACCTCTGAATCTCAGTTTTACCGTTCCACCAACGTAAGTCGCTAAAGACACATTCGCCTCTAACCATGCATTGCCTTGAGCTCCGCTTCTGGACCAGATTTCAGTGTAGTTCGTTCCATCGGTTGATGCTTCCAGTCTCAATACCCCAATCGCGCTTCCAAACATATGATATCTGAAGTTGAATGTTGCGTTGGTTTCGCTTGAAAGATCAAAACATGGGCTTTCTAAAATTGCCGTAGCGTTGTTACCGATCTGGCCTGCTGTTCCATTAGTAGAAGCCTCCAAGTATAAATATCTTGTTCCCTGGAAAGCACTTGTTGGTCCTGTAGTACCTGAAGGCGTACTTCCTGAAAAGCTCACCCAGTCACCGTCGTCTCCTCCAGCCTGCACCCAGTCACCGGAACCAGACTCCAGACCCTGTGCATATGGAAATGAACTGACTGTAGAAGAACAGGAAATTCCTGCAGAATTTGTGGTTACGCTACCAGAAGCAGCAGCAGAGCTGTTGCCGGCTGCATCATTAGCAACCACAGATACCGTGTAAGTAGTTGACGGTGCTAATCCAGTAAAGTTAAAACTGGTACCTGTAGGGGTTCCAACTACTGATCCGTTTAAAGACACGGTATAGTCCGTTACACCAACATTATCACTGGATGCGTTCCAGTTTAATGTAAAACTGTTGGTAGTCAAACTCGCTACCGAAAGTCCTGTAGGAGTAGTAGGCGCTTGCGTGTCAGCAGGAGCACCACTGAATGGCTGTGCTGTATAAACGCCTCTTCCGTGCGTTGCAACAATTACCTGTCCGTCAGAATCTCTGTATTGTAACATATCTGTCCTCACGTTGGCCAGACCTGTATTGGTAACTTCCCAAACAGGACTTGATACATTTACATTTTCCACAGACCAAACACCAAGTTCGGTTGCAAGTAGCACCTGATCCGTATTATTAGGATTGTACAATGCCCATCTGATCGGCATATCCGGTAAGTTTCCTTCTCTGTTTACCCAGGTAGTACCACCATTTCTCGTTTCCCATACAGAAACAAGTCCGTAGTTTGATAGCGTAACCATGATTTGGTTATCACTGGAACCAATCGCCACAGACGAAATGTATCCGTTACCTGGAATTGCAGAAGTACTGATTTCAGTAACTGTAGGTGTAGCATTGGCATTGTCAACTCTGAAGACCTTCGATCCACCGGAACTACCGTTTGTTCCTGTTCCAATAAATATTCTGTTATTAGTGTAGGGTGATGCCGTAAATGCCGAAGCTCTGAATCCTCCCAGGTTGGCGTTGATCAACTGTGGATTCGTAGACCCTGTGATACCACTGATTCTGATATATTGATCTTCATTCGCACCACTATAGAGAATATTGGCGTTATCATCCAGTTCCGTAGGATTGATAAATCTACCAAAAGTCTGATTATTCAATATGTTTGAGAATGATGCTCCTCCGTTGGTAGATCTAAAGAATACGTTGAAAACAAAAGAAGAAATCTGGAAATTACCATTGTCCTGATCGATATGACAGAAAGCACCGTCACCACCGGAAACTTCTACAGTTGAGTTAATTCCAGCCTGCGTAAATCTCAATGAACCATTGTCCTGAGCACCAGCCAGCATTACATTACTTCCTGAACCATTGACTTGATCTGCTGCATAAAACTGCGTTACATTGTAACCGTTTACTCTGGTACTGAATGAAGGAGTCGCGCCAGAGTTACCTACGTTAGTAGAGTAAGACACACCACCGTCATGACCAAAAATTGCTGCGTTGGGACTACCCGGTCTGAAAGCCATTGCATGTTGATCCGCATGAACAAAAGAACGACAGCCACCAGTCCAGTATGAAACAGAAGACCATGAAGAACCGCCGTTTGTACTTCTGTGAATGTCGATACCACCTACCAATACAATATTAGGATTTGTTGGTGAAACAGCCATGATCAAATCGTACCACGCCTGTCCTCTTGTAAATTGCTGAGAACCGAATGAACAATTTTGCTCCAGATAAGTAGGAATAGTTACATTAGTCCAGCTACTACCTCCATTGGTAGACTTTCTGAACCACGCCACATTGTTGGTGTTTCCGTCTGAAGCTACTGCATAGACTGTGTTAGCACTAGATGGAGCAGTAGCAATTTCTATTCGCTGACCACCCGTTGCAGGCGTTACGTCTGAAAAAGATACTCCGTCGTTTGTAGACTTGAAAAGAACCCCTGCCTGGAAAATACCTCTGGAAGCATAAATATCGCCATTTGCAGCGATTTCAATGTCTGCGAATCTTCCACCACTGAGTATCTGCGTCCAGCTGCTACCGCCGTTGGTAGATCTGAATAATCCGGTATGCGTTGCAGCCAAAACAGCACCGCTTCCCGTCACTACTACCTTTTGCACATAGAAGAAATCACTATTGTCGGTACTGGAAAGCTGAGACCAGCTGCTACCGCCGTTGGTAGACTTCCAGATACCAGCTCCTCTGATTGCATCGAAGTTGAAAAACCCTTCACCCGTACCCACATAAAACGTTTGCGTATTCGTAGGGTCAAATGTGATAGTGGTCAAAGCCAGGTTGGCCCAGAAATCATTGACGTTTTGCCATTGACTGGAGCTACTGGTAATGTCATTATTAAACCAAAGACCTCCACCAACTGAGCCGGCCCACACTTTTCTATTGGTGCCATCGTTTGGATCGAACATCAAAGCCCTGGTCCTGCCACCCACATTGTCAGGACCTCTTTCGGTCCAGTTTACTCCCTGTATGGCTCTCGCAGCAAGACCTTTATCGTTTTTAATTGATTGAAAGGCACGCATTGTTCTTTCTACCGGCACGTCATTTAAAGCCGGATCCTTCGTCATCTCAAAATTTTGCATCACCGCCATATCCGGGCGATCATACTTTTGAATTTTGTTTATCTCATCGTAAGTTTTATTGCTGTGTTTAGCTACCTGATCTTTGATTGATAGCCTTTTAGATGGGGAATCCATCTGCTGTACATAAAACATGGTGCCCAGTACCGCAACAAGCGATAAGGCTAGTAAGAGCCCAATGGCTCCACTCTTCTTTTTCATAGGTTTAGGGTTAGCAATTAAAAATTAATTTCGCATTATATCAAATATTTTTATTAAACATGACATTACGAAGGTAATTTTCACGTCATTTTATGACATTCGATACAATATTCTGCATGCTGACTAAAAGCCAGCATTTTATTAGTACATGACTGAACATTAAATACCCTAACATTGTTTGCAACTTTGTTGCGAATAGTTTGAAGAGGAATTGCCAGATCGTGGCTTCCCAAGTGTATCTCGCAAAGTGTGGCTTCCGAAGCGCGGCTCCCGAAGCGCGGCTCCCGAACTGAGCGCTACAGGCTAAATTCGGTGATTGTGTCGTCAGTATCAAAAATATGTGGATAATGCTCTTTTAGTTTATCGATCATAAAGCTGACCGGAACATCTTCAAAATAGCCATAGTCATCGACATATTCCATAAACTGAGACCCTTGCTTATTGTATTGTTGCAGAAAAGAGTTGTTTTCTCCATCGAACTCCAACGGCTCGACCTGAAATTTTTCGCAAAGAGATTTATTAAACGCTGGCGACATCTTTAGCCATTTACCATCCAGCAAAACATTGACCATTCCATGCGGAGTTAGCTCATTTGTGCCAAATTTCTCGGTGAGCCTTTCAACTGCTATGTGGTTTTTTACTTTTCCCAGATGTAACCTGGCAGGAATTCCCAATGCCCGCAGGGAGGCTATCAATAGGATGGATTTATCGACGCAATTGCCTGTATTTCGCTGAGCAATGATGCTTGCTCTGTAATTTTCATCCAATAAGCTTATGCTGTAAGGGTCATACTTCCAGCCATCTCTTATCAAATTATACAAGGCAATAGCCTTTTCTTTATCAGAAAGTTTAGAATGCTTGTATTCAGAAATCAACTGTTGGATTTCATCACTTTCGTAATCGAAGAAATAGGAAGATTGAAGGAAATTCATGCAGATACATTTAATCATTTATTGGGATTGTAAAGATACTTAAAGCAGCTTTCTATGCAATAGCTGATTTTTAGATTCCTTTTTCAGAGCATATCTTTATCGATATGAAAACGGTTGATGTATACGCATTTGAAGAGTTACAAAAACACCTAAATACTGAAAGGGCGGTGTTCGAGAAGCAGGCAGAAGCGCGGAAAATAAAGCGCACTTTGCTTTCGTCTGAAGAGCAGGATCAACTGGATCAGGATTTTTGCCTGCTGTTTGATCAGATCACAAAACAGCAATCAAAAGACGTTCACCTCCTTCGAAATCTCCTCGACCGTGGAGCAACAACCAGTAAATTTGATGATTATGAGCTAACGAGTGCTACCAATTTTGCTATTGAATTGAGAAACTGGCTTGAGTCTGATCCTGACTTCAATATAAAACAACATGTTGCAGAAGCTTTTTTCATATGCATTGCAGCAGGAGAAGCATTTATCACCAACAGATATTATGTTGGAAATGGAGGCTCCAATGCTACCTGGTTACTACTAGAATACTTTTCCGGATCCCTCAGCGGGACAAGCAATCAATCAACTGACGACTTTGCCGAATCCCTGTTTGTTCGCATGATCCTTGTTGCCGGCAGTCACTCACAATTCAAAAAAGAGTTTTACCGTGCATTTAATCTCTTGTTCCTGAAAGGGTATAGAGTTTTGACAGAGCAACAAAAGCGGATCACGGCTATTTATGCCTGCATCCTGGTTTATGAAGATGGTAAGTTCCTCGAGACATTTCTTCCTGAACAGTATGTAAGCGGCACTCATCTTATTCTGCTGATCAAAGGAATATTATCGAGTACCGTATTACCGGAATTGTTAATAACTAAGGCGGAGAAATCAATTGGGATTTTTAAGGATCGGCAACTAGCAAATACTGTAAATCAAATGATTTCCAATCGCGACCTGAAAGAGCTCGCCGGTCTGTTTTTAAAATCTCAGGAATCGAGGGCAAATTTCATGCGACTACTGGATAAATCCTGGTGGTTACGAAAGGTGCTGTTTATTTACTCTGAGAGCATATTTTTGTTGGTAAAAGAGCCTAAAATTTTAAAAGTACTCATTAAAAAAGAACGGAATAGTCTGTTACACCTCAGAAATTCGCAAGGTGATGACCTGCTTATTTGCCTCTGCAAAGCTAATGGCCCTATTGAAAAAACTGCCGAAGTGCTGTTAAATGCCGGTTTTGATCCCAATTCCCCCAACAGTTCGGGAGATACGGCTATGAGCATTGCAGCAGCCAGAAAAAAGAAAAAACTAGTCGGAGTACTGAAACGATTTGAAAAGGATAAATCCTAGATTGGCGCCACTCAAATGAAATGCAAATGCATTTAATATCTGAACAATTTGACAAACTATGTAAGTAAAGCATTCGATCAATAATTGACTAATTGCTTAATCCTTAAGTTTGGTTGTCGCTACAGTAAAAGCATTAAACAGGATCACAGAAACTCAATAATGTATCTAAATCCGGTTTTAGCTGTAGAAGCTGCGCTGACTGGCTCGATACCACTTTTAGAAGAATAG
>JBCBHL010000159.1:0-15750 GCA_038525605.1 Bacteroidota bacterium | reverse complement strand
AACGCACTGAATGAGAAGAAAAGAGTCTGTGCAGTGGGTACAACCGTGATGAGGTCATTGGAATCTTCTGTTTCTGCAAGTGGAAGATTGAAAGAAAATGAGGGATGGACCGATAAGTTTATCTTTCCTCCTTACGATTTTAAAATATGCAATGCGCTTGTGACAAACTTTCATATGCCCGAATCTACCTTGCTCATGATGGCTTGTGCTTTTGGTGGATATGAACATGTGATGAACGCATATCAAGTAGCAATCAAAGAAAAATATAGATTCTTCACCTATGGTGATGCGATGTTAATTATTTAATTAATGTCTCTTTCTAAAAGATATGCTGTGATTGTTGCGGGCGGGAAAGGCCTGCGAATGAATAGCGATCTCCCCAAACAATTTATGGAGTTGAAAGGCATTCCGGTACTCATGCATACTGTGAATGCTTTTTTTTTAGTCGATAGTTCTATTGAGATTATTCTGGTGCTTCCAAAGGAACATCATGAGTATTGGAGGCTTCTAGTAGAAAAGTACGATTTCAAAGTGCCTCATACAACCGTTTCCGGAGGAGCAAGCAGATTTCAGTCAGTGAAAAACGGATTGAGTACTATTAACGGTACAGGGCTTGTGGCCATACACGACGGTGTTCGTCCATTGATTTCAACAGATGTAATTGAAAATGCCTATCAAATAGCAGCAAAAAGCACTTCGGCAATTACGGTGGTAGCCTCAAAAGACTCCATTAGAGAGATCACCGAAGATGGTACTAAGTCAGTTGATAGAAATAAATACTATTTGGTTCAGACACCGCAGACTTTTGATGTTCAGGCGTTGAAAAGAGCTTATCATGCTGAAGAAAAGGCTTACTTTACTGATGACGCAAGTGTATTTGAAGACTCTGGTGGAAAAGTGAGCCTTGTAAGTGGTGATTACAAAAACATAAAAATCACTACTCCTGAGGATTTAGTGATTGCAGCATGTTTTATTGAATTTCAGAAGTAAGTAGTAGCAGCCCCATAGCGAACACAGGGCTGCTTATTGCTAGTATATCTAATATTCGTCCTCGTTGAAGAAAAAATCTTCTTTTGTTGGATAATCTGGCCAGATTTCCTCGATGTTCTCGTAAGGTTGGCCATCATCTTCTAATTCCTGTAAGTTTTCTACTACCTCAAGCGGAGCTCCCGATCTGATAGAATAATCTATCAATTCGTCTTTAGTTGCTGGCCATGGGGCATCTTCCAGGTAAGAAGCTAATTCTAATGTCCAATACATGTTGTTACTATTTATTTAATCCAAAAATAAAATTTTGCGAAGATATCATTTAAAATCAATAAGTTCAACCATATTTTCTTGATAGAAATGATTTTTCTTCGCGATTATATTAATATAATACTAATTATTCTTAGAAAAGTTGTTTCCCGGGAAAAAATTATAGATTTTGATAAAATCCTTCAAGGATATCCATAATCTGCGTTTTCACCCTAATTTTCCTTTTCTGAATTACGAGCTTTTCATTAATCTTTTTACTAATGCTACCTTCACTGGTTGTCAGGTTCCATTTGTTATCCATTACAGCGTCCAGCTCTCTTTCGTCTACACTCTTAAGTTCAGTTAACTTTTCGATCTTAATTTCTGTTTGCCTTTTGATTGAAAAATCATCCCAATCATCATATAGTTCGCGACAGACCTTCTCAAGATAATTAACTTCATACACAAAAGAAATACCATCGTAGAATTCCAATGAAATTTCTGTGCTTTTATCTCGTGGCACAGGTCCCATTGCTTTCCACATCTCTCTTAATCTGCTTGCCTTTGGAATTGAAGGATCTTGCTTCAGTTCATTGACCTGTCTGATGAGATCGAGTTTCTTTTGATAGTTTCTCTCCATTTCCTCATCAGTAAGCATTTTAGGCGCTGTTCTGCGAGGAGGGAGAATAGTTTTGCTTTTGTTAGTCAGTTTAGAAATGACAAAGTCATACTCTTTCTGGTATTTTGCAAAATGCTTTTTGGGGATAGAGCCAACCTCCAGAAATTTACTCTGTAAATCTCTCATTCTAATTCTGGCCCTTGGGTCTTTTGAGTTTAGCAAACTTTTAAGCTCATCAATAATAGCCTCATATTTCTGAGCCCTTTTTTCGTTTTGTTCTCTTTGATTTTGCTCAACTACTTTTTTACGTTCGAAAAAGAAATTGAATTTTACTTCAAACTCCATCTCCATTTTGTTTCGCAACGCTTCCGTAGCATTTCCAGTTTCTTTCCAAAGCCTTTTGATGTCCTTTAGCTTGGAACTTGCCACCTGCCAATCCGGAATTTTGACAGCTTCATTAAGATCGTCCAGCAGATCTCTCTTAATTGCCGTGTTTCTTTCCTGATTTTCCAGAATTTCAGCTCTCACAATTTTTTCCAACTCTTCAAGCCGCTTGTTGATTACCGTGTAATCTCCAAGACCGTTGTGAGTACGGGTAAGCTTCTTTAAGTGCAAAAGTTTCATCAAAAATGAACCCTTGTTTTCCGATATGCTTACCTGCTTCTCTAAGTCATCCATTTTTTGCTGAAATACACTGTATTTATCAACAAAATACGCAACAGATGCTTCTTCATCGTCATTCTTAACGATCCCTATCTCTCTATCAGGTAACCCAGACTGTCCTGAGAGATAAATTTTTCCATTCTGGATAAATCCGAATGGTACGTTTATATTACCCACCTTATTTTTAGTTTAAGTTATTAGTTTTAATATTGAGTACAAAGTAATAAAAAAGTGTTTTATTACATTCTATTTATTCTGTATTTTCAATCATGAGTGACGAAAAAATTATTTTTTCTATGGCCGGTGTCAGTAAAATTCACCCGCCAAAGAAACAAGTGCTAAATAATATTTATCTATCCTTCTTTTACGGAGCAAAGATAGGAGTGTTGGGTTTAAACGGTTCTGGTAAGTCTTCATTGCTTAAAATTATTGCCGGAATAGACAAAGAATACCTGGGAGAAGTGGTGTTTTCGCCCGGATATAGTGTTGGTTTTCTTGAGCAGGAACCTGAATTGGATCCTCAAAAGACTGTACGTCAGATAGTTGAGGAAGGAGCTGCTGAAACTGTAGAGATGCTTCAGAAATTTGAAGAAATAAATTTAAAATTTTCTGACCCTGATGTCCTTGAGAACCCTGATAAGATGGAAAAACTCATCGAGGAACAAGGTAAGATTCAGGAGAAGTTGGATCAGTTGGATGCCTGGGAGCTTGATAGTAAATTGGCCAGGGCTATGGATGCACTTCGAACACCACCGGAAGATGCATTAATTCAGAATTTATCGGGAGGTGAAAAAAGAAGGGTAGCGTTGTGCAGGCTTTTATTGCAGAAACCGGATGTTTTACTGCTCGATGAACCTACCAACCACCTGGATGCGGAATCAGTACAATGGCTGGAAAGACACTTACAGGATTACAGCGGAACCGTAATTGCCGTAACACACGATCGATATTTTCTAGATAATGTGGCTGGCTGGATTCTCGAACTTGACAGAGGTGAAGGTATTCCCTGGAAAGGAAATTATTCCAGCTGGCTTGATCAGAAGCAAAAGAGACTGGCGAAGGAAGAGAAATCAGAATCGAGAAGGCAGAAGACGCTCGAGCGAGAACTGGAGTGGATAAAAATGACTCCAAAAGGAAGGCAGGCAAAATCCAAGGCCAGGTTGAGTGCATATGATAAGCTCGTAGGCGAAGAAGCAAAAGAAAAAGAAGCAAAGCTTGAACTCTTTATTCCTCCCGGGCCAAGATTGGGAAATAAGGTAATCGAGGCAGAAGGTGTTGCCAAATCTTATGGTGACAGATTGCTTTATGAAGATTTGAACTTTATGTTACCGCCCGCTGGTATCGTGGGAGTTATTGGGCCTAACGGAGCAGGGAAGACAACATTGTTTAAGTTAATTACAGGTAAAGAATCACCGGATAGCGGCACATTCGACGTAGGTTCGACTGTGAAAATTGCCTATGTAGATCAGGAACATGATTATCTGGACCCGGACAAAACGGTATTTGAAACAATTTCTGAAGGTAATGAACTGATGGAGCTCGGTGGGAAGCAAATCAATGCTAGAGCTTATGTTTCCAAATTTAATTTTGGAGGTTCTGATCAGGGTAAAAAAGTTGGAGTGCTGTCCGGAGGAGAAAGAAACCGGGTACATCTGGCTTTAACGCTCAAACAAGGTGCCAATCTTCTATTGCTGGATGAACCTACCAATGACCTTGATGTCAATACTTTGCGAGCACTGGAAGAGGCACTTGAGAATTTCGGTGGTTGTGCAGTTATAATTTCACACGACAGGTGGTTTCTTGATAGGGTCGCAACTCATATTCTGGCATTTGAAGGCAATTCGCAGGTCTATTATTTCGAGGGAGGTTATACAGATTACGAAGAAAACAGAAAGAAGAGGCTGGGAGATGATGCACCTACGAGAATAAAGTATAAGAAGCTGGAGAAATAAGCAACAGTAATTTTTTTAAAACATTGAAGGCAGTGCGTGTGAACGTAGTGCCTTCTTTTATTAAAACACTCAAATTCATTAGCTAGAATCACTATTTCGGATCAGGAGTAAATTTCTGGTTTTTAAAACACTGTCATCTTGCAAATCAGTAAGTGATTGCTCTAATGAACAATTAATTCTACTCAAGACTAAGAAAAACGGAGATTTCAGGGATTGGTAATCTTAGATATTATCTAAAAAATGAAAGGCAGATATTCAATGAGAAGATATCTGCCTTTAGCTGTTTTTGTGATTGGGGGTGATCAGAAATACATTTTTTCTGAGTTGTAATGTTAATAACTTTAAGTAAGATATTTGATAATCAATGATTAAGTGGAGGCAATTTCCTATTAAGTGTGCGTGATTGTCTATTATTAGTTTTCTCAAGACCCATATTGTAAGAGAATAGATTTTATTTACATTTGTGTATGTCTTAGGTACTTATTGTGTAGCCAATACAATAAGTTTAATAGGGAATCAGGTGTAAATCCTGCACTATCCCCGTAGCTGTAAGTCTCTAAGAGCTGTTTTTAATCTTTGTCACTATCCGTCGGTTGGCGGATGGGAAGGCTAAAACAGTGAGATAAGTCAGAAGACCTGCCTGTGACATTTAGAAATTACTTACTTCGGGTGAAAGAAAGTAATTTAATCATAAAAGTAATTCGTTTATCAGGAGATTAAGATAATCATGGTTTGGTGGAAAATGCACCAATTGATATTGCTTCCGCTGCATCATTAAGCATATGTTCATTTTGAAACAAGCCTATTGAAGCATTCTGGTGTAGCAATTTACACAAGGTGATTTGGTTTGTCCAGATCACATTTTCGATTATTTGGAATCATTTTAAACAAAAATAGCCAACAGCTACTTTTAATCATGGAGTTAGCATTTTTGGCATTTTTCAATGGCATCAGATAAAGAACGTATTTAGAGGAATAGAAATAGTGAAATCTATAAATAAATCTTGTAACAAGTGTGATAAGGAAAGTCACTGTAGCATTGCCAGTGGAAAAGGATGCTGGTGCAATAATTATCCTT
This sequence comes from Bacteroidota bacterium, assembly GCA_038525605.1. Taxonomy (GTDB): domain Bacteria; phylum Bacteroidota; class Bacteroidia; order Cytophagales; family Cyclobacteriaceae; genus JANSWY01. The sequence continues at coordinate 10,202 of JBCBHL010000159.1, read as the reverse complement.
CATTACAAAAGCTGAGCGAGTTGACAGGAATCGACTTTGAAATAAGCAGTTATTGCATGTGTGAAGATTGTCTGAAGGAGGAAATCAAAAGCAAGATTGACTTATATGTGGAGACTTTTATTGATGGTAAAGTGAAAAATGTAGCTCCTCTGATACCGAACGGAGGCCCGAGACCCATCGAAGGTCTTGATTATTACGTGGAGAAAAATTTTTGGGTTTTTACCGAATGGAATCATTTGAAACGAGGATATTGTTGTGGAAGCGGATGCAGGCATTGTCCATACCCTAAAGTAAATGTGTAATGTTTTATTTTGTTACAGGTGGGACTCGTTCCGGTAAAAGCCGCTATGCAATGGATTTGGCACTTTCACTCAGTGATAATCCAATGTATGTTGCAACTGCAAGAATCTGGGATGAGGACTTTGCAGACCGCGTGAAACGTCATGAGTCTGATAGAGACGACAGGTGGCAACTTCTAGAAGAAGAGAAGTATCTATCGTCGAACAAACAGATTGAAGAAAGAATAGTCCTTGTTGATTGTCTTACGCTTTGGATTACCAATTTCTTTACGGATTCAAATAGCGACATTGATTACTGTCTGGCCGAAATTAAAAAAGAACTTGATCTGCTAGTCACGAAAGCTTCATCAGTAGTTTTAATTTCCAATGAAATAGGCATGGGGATGCACGCAGACACTGACATCGGTAGAAAATTTGCTGATTTACAGGGCTGGGCTAATCAATATGCAGCTCAAAAGGCCGATGAGGTAATTTTTATGGTTTCAGGGTTGCCGATGACGGTGAAAAGCAGTAGCTAATGACCAAACATCAAACACTTTTTCAATGGAGTGGTGGTAAAGATAGCATGCTGGCATTGCACTATTTGCAATCAGATCCATATCATCAGATTAGGAAATTACTCACTAATTTTTCAGCCAGTACGAAAACTGTCTCTATGCACGGTGTTCAGGAAGCATTGATCACCAGACAGGCCGAGGCTTTGGGGCTTGCGCTAGACAAAATGTATCATGAAAGTACTGACTATGAGCAAAATCTTGATGCTGAGCTTGAAAACGCGTTTAAGGATGGATTTACTTCGGTAGCTTACGGAGATATATTTTTGGAAGACCTGCGTGAATACAAAGATAGACAGCTGGCATGTCATCAGCTTACAGGGATATATCCATTATGGAAAAAAGATACCAAAATGCTTGTGAATGACTTTATCGACCTGGGCTATCAATCTGTAATAGTTTGTGTAAATGGCTCACTGTTGGATAAATCGTTCGTTGGTAAAACAATCGATAAAGACTTTTTGAACTCATTACCAAAAACAGTTGATCCTTGTGGAGAAAACGGGGAATTTCACTCTTTTGTCTATGATGGACCACTTTTTAAAATTCCAGTTTCTTTTAATTTAGCGAATATTAGTAGCAAAAGTTATCCCAAACCAATGGGAGCAGCAGGAGAAGAAGTGCTGTTTTGGTATGGAGATTTAGTAGAAATATAAAAATTAATGAAAATACAAATACCTGATCAGCGGTTGACCGAAAAGATCAATCATAAGATAGACTTGAAAACCAAACCGCTGGGAGCGCTTGGTCAGCTGGAGGAACTGGCGTTAAAGATTGCATTGATCTTGCAGACTGACTCGCCAAAATTGAATGCTCCACATATTTTTGTTTTCGCAGCTGATCACGGAATTGCAAACGCCGGGGTGAGTGCCTATCCGCAGGAAGTAACTTATCAGATGGTGTACAACTTTCTGGGTGGAGGAGCCGCAATCAACGTTTTTACTAAGCAAAATCGGATAAATCTGCAGGTAGTAGATGCCGGGGTTGCGCACGATTTTCAAGAGAATGATCAATTGATTCATCAAAAAGTAGCGATGGGGACGCAGCGATTTGATCAGCAGGCCGCCATGTCTGAATCACAGCTTATACAATGTCTGGATTTAGGCACAAAGGTGGTTGGACAAGCTGCAGAGAAAGGTTGTAACATAATTGGTTTCGGTGAAATGGGTATTGGTAACACCTCTTCAGCCAGTATGCTGATGAGTTATATCTGTCAGATTCCGATAGCGGATTGTGTAGGAAGAGGAACGGGAGTATCAGATGAGCAGTTTTTAAATAAGATAAAGGTGCTTCAGCAGGCAAAAGACCGAATAGGGGATTTGGCTGATCCACGGAAAATATTGCTGGAGTGTGGAGGTTTTGAAATTGCCCAGATGGTTGGTGCTATGATGGAAGCAGCTTCCAAAGGAATAATTATCATGGTAGATGGCTTTATTGCTACCTCTGCATTTTTAGCAGCATCAGCACTTGACGAAAATATAAAACACTATGCCTTGTTTGCGCATCAATCGGACGAGGCAGGACATGGACGGATGCTTGAATTTTTGGATGCAAAACCGATTTTGAAGATGAATCTCAGGCTTGGCGAAGGAACCGGATGTGCACTTGCTTACCCGATCGTAGAGAATGCCGTCGCATTTCTCAACGAAATGGCGAGTTTCGAATCTGCAGGTGTTTCAAACAAGGACTGAACATGAAACGGGAAATACATGTTTTTTTCACAGCACTGATGTTCTACACGAGGATCCCATGTCCCAGGTGGGTAGATCATGATCCTGCATTCCTGAATCAATCTATTCGCTATTTTCCCCTCATCGGATGGATAGTTGGAGGCATCAGCGGACTGGTTTTTTATGTCATTGGTCTGTATATTTCTATTCCCGCAGCGATTGTTACTTCATTAATTGTTTCGGTTTTGCTGACAGGAGCATTTCATGAAGATGGTTTCGCGGATACCTGTGATGCCTTCGGAGGAGGGTGGACCAGGCAGAAAATTTTAGATATCATGAAGGACAGCAGGCTGGGAACCTACGGGGTGATGGGTCTGATTCTGTTGATGAGTCTAAAAATGTCATTGCTTTATGAATTTGCCAATATAAATCAGTTAACAATTCTATCGGTGTTGCTTTTCTTTATCGCCTCGCATGCCGTTAGCAGGTTTACCGCATCAACTTTTGTCTTTACACATGAATACGCCAGAGATAGCAATGACAGCAAAGCTAAACCGGTAGCAGAACAAACAAGTCTTGTAAATCTATTAATAGGCCTGGTATGGACGATTATACCGGTTGTTTTCCTGGCATATACTGTTAATAATTACTGGACTATTCTCATATTTGTGCCTGCATACCTGACCAAATACTTCCTGGCCAGGTATTTTAAGAAGTGGATAGGAGGATATACTGGAGACTGTTTAGGGGCAACCCAGCAAGTCACAGAGATTTTTTCTTACTTATATTTAATATTACTATGGAAATTTGTCTGATAAGGCATACTACGCCTGCGATTGAAAAAGGAATATGCTATGGGCAGGCAGACCTTGATTTAGCAGATACTTATCCTGTGGAGCTGGAAAAAGTGAGAAAGCAGGTTCATGGCGAATTTGATCTCATTGTTAGCAGCCCATTGAAGAGGTGCCGTATATTGGCCGAAGATTTATTCTCTGGTCAAAATATTCAGTACGAAGATAGAATCAAAGAATATGATTTCGGTGAATGGGAAATGGTTCCCTGGAACGAAATGGACAAAGATTTGCAAGAGAAGTGGATGGCTAATTTCGTTGAAATTCCGGCCCCTGGCGGAGAATCGCTGATGGACATGAAGAACAGAATCCAGGAATTTGTTGATGAATTAATGGTCAAAGATTACAAAAGGATAGTTTTTGTAACCCACAGCGGAGTTATCAGAATCATTTCAGCGATTATTGAACAAACTGATCTGGCCAGATGTTTTGATTATCAGTTATCATACGGTGTAGTCAAGACGCTAACGATGAGTCATTAAAACAGCATTTAAAAGCAATGGCAAATAAAGATAAGAAGAAAGCTAAAAAGAAAAAGTCAATGGAAGACTGCTGCCTAAGCTTTATAAAGAAAGGCAGAAAGTGTAAGGATTGCCCGCTTAGAGAGCTCAATGATTAAACATTTCCTTTCTTCATACACACTTTATAAAAAAAGGAATCACATTACATGATTCCTTTAGTATTTTAATGTCAAAAGCGAATTAAGCACCAGTACCGTTGCTGTACTTAATTTTAGTGATTCGCTCATCTATCATCATAATTGATAATGGATCTGAACCGAAAAGATCGAATAACTCCACCGCTCTTCGTGCTATATATTCCTCCTCAGTCTGTTCTGATACAAACCATTGCATAAAGCTCTCGGTTGCAAAATCATTGTGTTTTCTGCATAAGTTTACGATTTTGTTGATCGATTCAGAAACTTTTATTTCCTGATCCAATGCTGATTCAAAGACCTCTCTAAGAGATCCGTACTCTGTTGGAATCTCCGGAATACTTGGAGATACAGCAGAACCACCCATATCACTGATGTAATGGAATATCTTCAACATGTGAGCTCTCTCTTCATCGGATTGCGCGTAAAAGAAATCAGCACTATTTTCATAACCATTCTGATCACACCAGCTGGCAATCGCCAGATAAGTGGCGGAAGACACAGCTTCCATTTTAACTTGTTCTAATAATATATGATAAACATCCTCATTGATGGTCATTTTCCTTCTCATTAAATCTTTCATGACTTATAATTTTTTATAATCTAAAGAATTTTCGTTCTATACAATAACAGCAAAGTACAGTAAAACGTTTGGAATTAATTCGAAGGAATTGTGATTTAGAATTGATCTAAATCTGATTAAATACTAGCAGTTAGCCGTGCTAACGATGCTATTGAGTTCAAGCATCACAAAAGTGCCATTGATAAGCTCTTTTAGTTCAACTAACTCTTCAAAATTGAGAATTAAAAATCGGTCTCTGTTGCAAACAGGAATCAACTCCAATTCAGATAAATCTTCATCACCTAGGATCATTTGCTCCAAATTATAAGATAATAATTTAGATTTTAGGGCGATCAAAGAACATGGAGGCAGTTTAAATTCTATGCCGTTGAAAGTTAGAAAGTAGCTATACAATCTGTCTGATTGCGCTATTCTTCCGTTTTTTGTTGCATAAATTATTTCCATTGCTGTAAAATTAGAGCTTATTTAGACTTAATCCAAATAAAAACGAAAGCACTTGAAAATAATTGTGACTTTTTTCTGGTTTCGGATTAATTACAATAAAAGCCTATGTTTAAAAGAAAAAAACCAAGAGCCGAAAGTGAGGAGGTAAATGCGGGGTCTATGGCTGATATAGCCTTCCTGTTACTTATATTTTTTTTGGTGGCTACTACCATTGGAGCGGATAAAGGATTGATGATGAAGCTACCACCGGACGAGCAGACGGAAGCACCTTTAAATGAACGAAATGTATTCAATATTAAACTAAATTCTGCCAATGGCATTCTGATAGAAGGGGATGTAAGGGAGAATATGAATGGGTTAAAAAATGAACTGAAAGATTTCATTCTGAACAAAGGAAAGAACCCACAGTCTTCTGAATCTCCTGAAAAAGCCATTATTTCATTGAAAACTAACAGAGGCACGGATTACAGGCGATTCATAGAAGTTCTGGACGAAATAAAGGGAGCCTATTATCAGATTTATGGAAACAGAGTAGGGCTAACTAGTTTGGAATACCGATCGCTAAAACTCGATGATCCTACTCAGAAGGCTATTTATGATCGAGGTAAAAAAGGCATCCCAATGAATATTTCAATTGCCGAACCTGACTAAAAATCTTATTAACCACTGTAGTATTTAATAATAAGAGTTTATCACTAAACGTGAGAATGTCTATTAGTGATCAAACGTAAGTTCACTTGCCCTTGCCAGGATCAATTCTACAGCTAACATCAGATAAGATATTTCATAGTGAAATACTGTTCAGAATTACTGATAGAAACACCCTTTTTAAGTAAATCAGTCAATTAAAATTTAAAAGTATATGAGTAAATTTTCAAGAAGATCTGTAAAAGGTAAAACCAAAATTTCTACCGCATCACTGCCGGATATCGTTTTTATGATGTTATTCTTTTTTATGGTCAGTGCAACTATCAAAAGTGAAAAGGAAATTGTGGAGACTAAAATACCGCAGGCAAAGGAGCTAACAGCAGCTGAAAAGAAATCGCTGGTAAAAGAATTGAAGATCGGGAAGCCAATCAATACAAAGGATGGTGCCGAAGTGAAAATTGCTGATGGTGAAAGGTTCATTCCAATGGATCAACTCAATTACTGGGTCAATCAAAAAAGAGATGAATTACCGGAGTATCATAAAGATCAGTTAATTGTCATGTTAAAAGCGGACGAATCTGTAAGCATGGGGATCATTTCGGATATACAGCAAGAGCTGAGAAAGAGCAATGCCAGAAAAGTACTGTATCGGACATTGAATGAGTGATGGATCATCGGTGATCATACCTAATGTCATATAGTGCTTGGTGAAGAAGTAGATTCTTGACTATCTTTCGTTCATGGATCGAAAGGGAACCCCATTGAGCTGGTCTGTTAAGGCTCTGGAAGATATTCCGGCATTGGAATTATATGCGCTGTTGAAGCTGAGAGCCGATGTTTTTATAATCGAGCAGGATTGCATTTATCCGGATATGGATGATAAAGATCAGCATGCTTTGCATGTCATAGGTAGTAAGGACGGGGAAGTAGTCGCCTACACCAGAATATTCGATAGAGGCGGCTATTTTGAAAAAGCCAGTCTGGGCAGGGTAGCTGTGAAAGAATCTGAGCGAAAATTTAAATACGGTCACGAGTTAATCAGGCAGTCGATCCTTGCCATAGAAGAGAACTATGGTGTACAGCCTATCAAGATATCTGCGCAGCAATACCTGATTAAGTTTTATAAATCACATGGATTTGAACCGGTAGGCGAGGGCTATTTGGAAGATGGCATTCCTCATATTGGGATGCTGAGAAGTTGAGATTCCAGTTTAAGAGTCCTGATCGAGATAGTTGGTTGAAAAGTGAGTGAGTGACCTTGGGGTTCATGAAACCGGATGACAACCGGAATTAGTTGTCACCCGGATATTTTGAGTTATTGCTTTCTGATTCGGCTTCCGCCACCTCTGTATTTAGAGACATTACCGGGACCTGAGTAGTATATTCTGCTGGCACCACTTGCTTCCAGATCCATATCCACATTTCCGTAAACCCTGGCTTTTGAAGCTCCTTCCGTATCAATATCCACAGTGTCGGTAATGAGCTTGTCTGCCGTAAGGCTTGATGCACCACCTAAATCCGCTTTTAAGTCCAGTGCTTTTCCTCTGAGCGTAACACTTGATGCTCCGGATAAATCAACTACCACATCCGTGACATCCAACTCACCTTCAAGATACGATGCGCCAGATAAATCGATTGTCATATTATTGGCTTTGAATGATCTTAGATAAACTTTTGAAGCACCCGAGAGATCAATTCCATCCAGCTGTGGTACAGTGATTACTGCTCCAATTTTATCGGATTTTTTATACCTCGAAAACCATGTTTTACCTTTGTTGTAATCCAGGATTAGTGAGCTGCCAGAGGTGTATATGTCAGATTTTCTAATAGAACGATCCGGCCCTTTTATCGTGACAGAGTAGCTGTTGCCCTGTTGGATTTCAATTTCAAATAAGCCATTGGCTTCAATACTTGTGAAATTCTTCAGGTCATAATCTACAGACTGACCGGAATAATTACCCAAAGCAAATCTCTTACTTCCTTTCGATTCTGAATCAGACTTTAATCTACGCGATGAAGTTGGCGGATTGTTCACACATGTCAGACAGGCAAGTTGTCCCTGGTCGTTGAAAATCCAATCGTTACCTTCCATTTGATAAGAGCTATATCCACTTAGTCTCAATGTATTGACCAGGATGTCGCTTAGGTCTCTCTCCATTCTAAAAGGTCTGTTGTAAGGTATGTAGAAGGCGGCATAAGCATTCTGAAACCTGAAAGTATATCCGGGCTCTACCTTTTTGAAGTTGGAGTCAAACAAGAACACTGAATCATTCAATGCCACATTGTAAGTGATCATCTTTGCATTTTCAATGGCTTCTTTCCTTGTCTGGCCTCTACTTTCATATTCCACTACCAGCTTGAAATCATCTGAATCATGTCCTCTTAATCGTAAACTTACACCGTTGAAATCGTCGTATAGCTCATTCAGTTTCAATACAGGTGTTTTTCCTGCCACGGTAAAAGTGCTGGTTTCCTTAAAGGAATCCTCCTTGTCAAAAGTGTTGATGTTATTGGGTAATGCAATTGCGAAACCAACAACACCGATTAACCATAACCCCAATAGCGGCCATGCAAGGTAAGATTTTAGCGACCATTTTTTGGTGATCACAGAGATTCCGGCAATTGCCAAAAAGAACGATGGGATTAAAATAGTCATCATGCCAAAAACTATGGTAGAATCATTGATAATGCCTCTAAGGTAGTTTGCAGATCCGTGGAATTCATCAAAATGTAATAGCTGAGCGTCTGCCAATCCACCATAATAAGAAACCAGGAAGATGATCATACCCACTATCAGAAAGAAGCCCACTGCAAATAGAAATATACCACAAAGTATCCTGATCGTATCTACGAGAAATCTCAGAAAGGGTGCAAAGAATCGTGATATCCCTTTGATAATAATGGCAATCAACCTAAATGGAAACAACAGGACTTTTGCAAACGTGCTTTCTTCTCCGTTGACGTCTTCTTCGTTTAATTCTTTTTTAATGTTACTCTCAATAGTTGACAAAGTCACAGGTTCACCCTGCATTTCCAGTTTTTCAGTAATGCTGGAAGCCTCTGGAGTGATAATCCAGAGGATGATGTAGATAATTGGGCCCGCAAAACCTGCGAATATGCCAATTACAAAAAGTATCCTTACTGCTATTTTATCAATACCGAAGTAGTTTGCCAATCCACTGGAAACACCACCCAGCACTTTGCCATCAGGATTTCGATAAAGCTTTTTGAACTTTTGATCATCTTCAAACTCCTTACCGGGCAACACGATCCAAAGAATGATGTAAGTGATGAACGCGAGAAAACTTAAAGAGCCGAGTGTAAAAGAAAAGAATGGGAATATTAATACTACCAGGAGCAGTATTCTGATCCAAATAGGGTCTACCTTGAAGTATCTGGCGATACCTGATGCAACACCACCCAGTAGCCTTCTGCTTTTGTCTTTGTAGAGTCTTCTGCTTTCGCGATTTTCAGCACCTTCGGTCGAATCTGTAGACTGCTTTTCGCCTGATGCTGCTGATGTGTCTTTCTCGAAATCGTCTTCAATATCGATAGTTGCCTGGAAATCCTGCGTGGTTCCCATGGTGCTGATCAGGCTTTCAACATCTTCTATATTGATGACCTGTTTCACGTCATTGAGTTTCATGAGGAAGATTTCAGCAATTCTGCTTTCGATATCTTCTATAATCTCCTTGCTGTCCTCATAACCAGAAAAATAGGAATTAATAGAATCCAGATAGCTACTTAGTTTTTCATAGCCATCTTCCTCTATGTGAAAGATAATCCCACTAATGTTTATGCTAATATTCTTTTTCATGCCATTAATTACTTGTGGTGTTGGATATGATTTTTTGTGTAGAATTTACCAGTTCTTCCCAGGTTTCACCCAGCTTGTCAAGAAACTGCTTGCCATCATCGGTGAGTGTATAATACTTGCGGGGAGGGCCAGAGTTTGATTCAACCCATTTGTAATCAACCAAACCAGCTTTTCTTAGCCTGGTAAGTAAAGGGTAAAGCGTACCCTCTACCACCATTATTTTTGCGGATGTCAGCTCCACCAACATATCAGATGCATAGACCTCTCCGCGGGAAATAATCTGGAGTATACAATATTCCAGAATCCCCTTTCTCATTTGTACTTGCGTGTTCTCAATATTCATTGCATAAATATTAAATTTGAGTTTCCTTAATAGCCAATGTGAAGTATTGCATTTGACTGTTTTCTTCGACCTTATTCATAAAAATTCACTTGATAGCGATTGCAACTTTGTACAATCCTTCATTTTGTTACAACGAGCTACTGTTTGATCGTTGTTGAACAAGTATACGGCTAAAGTACCTTGCAAAGCCAAGTACTAAGCAAAAAATATTAGCTTGCATTAAATTTTCTTTAAATAGTGATATAAAAAATGAATAATGTGAAATTTAAAGCCCCATTTTACCGATTGAATTAATAATTCGATCACCTGTAGAATAATTCCCTTTATCTATATTTTTT